>JBKBRL010000127.1:0-3435 GCA_046292115.1 Caldimicrobium sp. | reverse complement strand
ATTGCCATGATCCCCATAGCGCCCAACCAAGAGTAGTAAGAGATGCCTTAATAGAGGCAGTGGTTGACAGAGGATTAGGAACCTATCCCTATGATCCAGAAAAGAGTAAAAAGATAACTATGACCAAGGTAACCTTTAGAGATTTTAGGGCTATTGGAATCTTAAATAAACCTGATGCAAATCTAATGTGTGCTCAGTGCCATGTAGAATACAACTGTAACCCTGGAATAGACCCAAAAACTGGGCAAGCTATTAAAATGTCTGACAGAAGGACTAACTTTTTCCCCTGGGTAAATGTTTTAGATATAGCTAAAGCTTATGATGAAATTAGTTTTAGAGATTTTAAGCATGAAATTACAGGAGCCTATTTAATTAAGCTCCAGCATCCTGAGGTTGAGACTTTTTGGGGCAGTAAACATGAAAGAGCGGGGGTAACTTGTGCGGATTGTCATATGCCCAAAGTTAAAAATAAACAAGGTAAGGTCTATACCTATCATGGACAAAGAAGTGTGAAATATGTTCCAGGAAGAACTGCTGTTTGTGTAAATTGTCATAAAGATTGGACTCCTGAACAAGCGGAATACGCTATCCAAGGTATTCAAAATTACATTCGTGGCAAAATGAGAAAAGCAGAATTCTGGATCTCTAAACTAATTGATACCTACGCTTTAGCTCAAGCAGTAGGTGTTTCTGAGGAAGTATTAGCTAAAGCAAGAGACTACCACGCAAAGGCTCATCATTTGTGGGAATGGTGGACTGCTGAAAATTCAGATGGTTTCCACAACCCTGAATTAGCTAAAAAATCTCTTGCCCAAGCCATTCAGTATGCCGCAGATGGGGTAGTCCTTTTAGAGAAGGCCATAAAGGAAAAACAAGAGATAAAATAATTGAAATTTAGGGGGGTTATCCCCCATCTTAACGACCACTGGCAAGAATGTTTTAATTGTGGTAATTGTATAGATATTTGTGAAAAAATTAAGAACCAAGAGAAACCGTTAAAATTTAAATTTCTTTAAACTTATAACCATAGCCATGCACTGTAAGGATATATTCAGGTGAAGTAGGGTCATCTTCTAATTTATTTCTTAGGTGTTTTATATGTACATCTAAAACTCTACTCCAATGATATATTTTTTTATCTTTCCAAATAGACTTTTTTATTTCTTCTCTACTAAAAACTTTACCCGGATTTGATAATAGTAAAGTTAAGATAGCCCATTCTTTAGGAGTTAAGAAAATTTCAGTATTTTTTTTAAAAATTCTTTTGCCTTTGAGGTCTATTTTTAGGTCTCCCACTTGAATAAAATCAAGCTCTCTTTTTTCAAAGATTTCCCTTTTTCTAAGGAGTGCTTTAACTCTTGCTACTAACTCCAAGGGCTCAAAGGGTTTAGCCACATAGTCATCTGCCCCCAATTCAAACCCCATAACTTTATCAGAAAGAGAACTTTTAGCTGTAAGAAGAAGTACCGAGATGGAAGGCGATATTTTCTTTAGCTCTTTTAACCACTCTAAGCCATTTTCATCAGGAAGCATAATGTCTAAAATAATTAAATCTGGTTTCTCCCTATAAAAAATTTCTTTTGCTTTAGCAAGAGTTTCCGCTTTTAAAACTATAAAATGCTCTAATTCCAAAAAAGCTGAGACTATTTTTAAGATATCAGGATCATCATCTACAACTAATATTTTTTTCTGCATTTTATTTTATTTTACTTAATTTTTTGGGATTTCAAAGTAGAAATGTCCACCTTTTTCTTTTGGGATGGCAGCAATTTTTCCACCATGGGCTTCCACATAGGCTTTAGAGATGGTTAAGCCCAACCCTGAACCCTTAGAGTTTTCCTTATAGAACTTTTCAAAAATTATCTCTCCTTTATGAGAAGGAATACCTGCTCCTTCATCTTCAACATCTACCCTTATCCATTCTTTGCTTTCTTGTACTTTAATTTTAATCTTTCCTCCAATCGGTGAATATTTGATTGCATTGTTTATTAAATTAATTAATACTATTGCTATTTTCTCCTTATCAGCAGTAATCACTAAATTCTCCTTTAAATCCAGCTCAAAGGAGAGATTTTTTTCATGGGCTAAGGTTTTTAGATTGGTTATAGTTTCCTTAATAAGTTCTGTTAAATCAAAGGTTGATAGATCTAAATCTAAGAGATTGGCTTCATATTTTTCAAGGTCGATAAGGATGTGAATAAGCTGGATAAGTCTTTTTAAATTGTTTCTTGAGATTTCAAGAAATTCTTGAATTTTTTGATAGTTAGAACTCTCTAAGAAGTCCTTTTGTTGATTTATAAAATGGGCTAAATATTCTATACTCCCTTTAATACAAGTAAGTGGCGTTTTTATTTCATGGGCCATATTGGTTATTAGAAATTTTCTTTGTTCTAATAAATTTTGCAAAAGCTCATTTTTAGCTTGAAGTTCTTTAGTGGTTTCTCTAATTTTATACTCTATTTGTTCTTGATAGGTATTAATCTCTTTTAGAAAAAAATTTATACTTTCTAAAATAACACGCCATTCTTCCGAAAAATTTTGTTTCATGGAAGTAGAGGGTGGTTTTAGAGAATAAAGATTTCTTAAGGTATTAAGCAGTCTAATGATACAATAGAGCGGTTTAAATACAAATCTATTTGTGAGAAGGATGACGGCAAAGTTTAGGGAGGTCCAAAAAAGTATAAAAGCACCTAAAAGAAGTTTTTTATAATAGCCAATACGGGTAAAGGTATCTTCTAAGGGGATAAAAATGCTTAAAGCTCCTCTTACATCTCCTTCTTTATAGCCTTGGAGGAAATGACACTTGAGACAAGATTTATCAGCAATAAGCGGTTTTATTAGCCTGTAATAAGTGTGTTTATTTATCTTTTCTATCTTTTCGTATTCATTTAATTCTTTATTTTCTTTAAAAAGAAGTAAAGCCTTCTTTTCTGTCTCATCTGGCTGGTTTAAAGGATTTAAGTATTTTTCACTGGTTATTTTAAACCAATAGAGATTATTTTTTTTGGCAAGTTCAGAAAGTTGTCTGGTAACTAAAGCGGGATTATTTTTAATAAGGACTTTTCCATCAGAGGAAATTAATTTAGTGGGTTCACCTACTAATTTTAAATAGGGATTTTCCTCAACCCAGGGCAACTTCTCTACATAAATACCCCCATGATCTGCTATCCATTTACGAGTGAGTACAATTTGTTGATAAACCGTTAGTGCCTTCTTTTTGGCTTCTATTAGAAAAATATGTTCCAAATATTTAAAAAGTAAAAGAGTAGGCAATAATAACAGAAAGAGGAGAATTAAATTTAAATATAAAAGAAATTTTTTTGTAATCCTTAAGTGAAAGGTTTCTAACATACTTTTAGGATTTTTGACGTAAGTACTTTGGCATTTTTAAGTAGATAAGCTTCCAATAAAAATAGATATACATAAAAGAGAATA
>JBKBRL010000126.1:0-3441 GCA_046292115.1 Caldimicrobium sp. | reverse complement strand
TAAACCATCTTAATATTAACCATTCGGGAAAGGAATATTTGATACTTAAATAATGCAGTGGATGCTCTTTCGAGGGTTCTAAAAGTTTGTCTTTTTCTTTAGCAATACTACTTAAAACTCCATTTACAAATTTTCTTATCCAAGCCCCTCTTTTTCTACTTAAAAGCACTTTTAGAGTCTCTGCTATAGCTACGCTATCGTGGATATTTGTAAAAAGTATCTGATAAGCACCTAAGCGTAGGGCATTTTTTACTTCAAGGTCTATCTCATCTAAAGGCGTATGAGAAAATCTACCAAGAATAAAATCAAGGTAATAAAGATTACGGACCACTCCGTTAACTAACTCTCCCACCAGTGCTCTATCTCTTTCATCAGGTAGGACACTTTTAGTTAGGGTCTGGGATAAGATTTCATCCAAAAGAGGTCTCCCTTTATCCCAGCGAAGTAAAATTTTTAAAGCCACAGCTCGAGGATCTCTTTTAGGAAGCTTAGCCATTTACTTTTCTCCTTTAGGTCCAATTTAGTGCTAATTGTTTCAAACTGAAGAGTTTGTCTCTGAGAATCGCAGCCCTTTCAAATTCATATCGTTTGGCTGCTTCTTTCATTTCCTTCTCCACTCTTTCTATCTCTGCTCTTAATTCTTCTAAACTTGCAAAGTGTTCTTCACTTTCCACTACTTTCTCTAAATCTACAAAATCTGCCTCTACCATCTTCATTAATGGATCATCTAAGGACTTAATAATACTTTGTGGACTAATGTTATGTTGCCTATTATATTCTTCTTGTATTTTTCTTCTCCTTTCTGTTTCAACAATAGCTTTTTGCATAGCCTGTGTAATTCTATCAGCATATAGGATGGCTTTTCCGTGAACATTTCTTGCTGCCCTTCCCATAGTCTGAATAAGGCTTCGTTCAGACCGTAAAAAACCCTCCTTATCGGCATCTAAAATTGCCACCAAACTTACCTCAGGAATATCTAAACCCTCTCTTAGAAGGTTTATCCCAATAAGAACATCATAAACCCCTCTTCTTAGATCTCTTATAATACGAGCTCTTTCCAAGGTTTTTAAATCGGAATGTAGATAACAAGCTTTTATTCCTAACTCCTTATAATAATCTGTTAGTTCTTCAGCCATTCTTTTTGTGAGAGTACATACAAGCACCCTTTCGTTTTTCTCCACTCGCTTTTTGATTTCAAAGTATAAGTCTTCTACTTGATTAGAAAGGGGCCTAACTTCAATCTCAGGATCTAAAAGCCCTGTTGGTCTAATAATTTGCTCAACTACTCTTCCCTCTGACTTTTCCAATTCGTAGTCGCCAGGGGTAGCAGATACATAAATTACTTGATTTACCCTTTCTTCAAATTCTTCAAAGGTAAGGGGTCTATTGTCCAGTGCTGAGGGTAATCTAAATCCATATTCTACCAGTGTCTCCTTACGAGATCGGTCTCCTCTATACATCCCTCTTAACTGAGGAATAGTTATATGGCTCTCATCAATAAAAAGCAAAAAATCATCGGGAAAGTAATCTAAAAGGGTATAAGGTGGCTCCCCAGGTGCTCTTCCATCTAAATATCTACTGTAATTCTCTATTCCTTTACAATATCCTGTTTCCTCAAGCATTTCTAAATCATAAAGCGTCCGTTTCTCTAAACGTTCTGCATATAAATAAAGCCCTTCTTTACGAAAATACTCAACTCTTTCTTTTAATTCTGCTTTTATCTCTGCGATAATATCTGCAAGATTCCTTGAGGTGAGGTAATGAGTTGCCGGAAAAAGGAGAATACTTTCCGTTTTACCCAAAGCTTTCCCTCGAAAAGGGTCTATCACTTTAATTTCTTCAATTTCTCCAGCAAAAAGAGAAATCCTGTAGGCTTTATTTTCTTCTGAGGCAGGAAAGATATCTATAATATCACCTCGCACCCTAAAGGTTCCCCGCGTAAAATCTATATCCACTCTTTCATAATGCATAGTTACTAAAGCTCTAATTAATTCGTCTCTTTTTAAAGCTACACCACGTCTCAAAAAAAGATGTTTAGCAAAGTATTCATGAGGTGCTCCTAAACCATATATACAAGAAACACTTGCTACAACTATCACATCTCTCCTTGTAAGAACAGAAGTTGTAGCTGAATGCCTAAGCCGGTCAATAAAATCATTAATAGAGGCATCCTTTTCAATATAGGTGTCTGTTTCAGGCACATATGCCTCTGGTTGATAATAATCATAATAAGAAACAAAGTATTCTACAGCGTTCTCAGGAAAAAGCTTTTTAAACTCATTATAAAGTTGAGCAGCAAGGGTCTTATTGGGTGCAATAATAAGAGTCGGTTTTTGCACTTGATTAATTATGTGGGCCATAGTAAAAGTTTTACCCGAGCCCGTAACCCCAAGAAGTACTTGGTGCTTAAGCCCCCTTTTAATTCCCTCAGAAAGTTCCCTAATAGCCTTAGGCTGATCTCCCTTTGGGGAAATCTCTGCTTTAAGCCTAAAAGAAATTCCCTTCTGAGACATTGCACTCCTAAAGAAGATTTAAGCTTGCAAGATTAAATATAAAACACCTTTAGAAAAATTTCTAAGCGCCTCTTTCGTCCCAAGTGAAATAATTTTTTACCTCTTTTGTATAATCTTCTCCTTTCCCTTTGTAGATAAATAGTGGAGGATGCACCCTAATTTCTTCCCTTGCCCCCTTTATTGCCTTTATGAGAAAAAGATTTGCCTCTGCTTCTCTGTACGGATAGACAAGTCTTATAACCTTTGGCTCCAGTCTATAGTGTTTTAAATAAAAAATAAGCTCTGCCATACGATAGGCTGTAAAAATCAAATAGAACCTGCCTCCATTTTTAAGCAAGTGGGCACAATTTTTTATAAATAGGGGCAAAACAAAATTTTTTTCTCTTTTGGCAAGATTCTCTACTGGGTCCTTGCTCTCTCTTCCTGTTCCGCTTTTAAAATAAGGTGGATTGGCAAAGATAACATCCAAGATGCCACATTTAACAGGAGGATAGAGAGCATCCCCTTTTATCAAAAATGCCCTTTCTTGAAAGGAATTGGCAACAATTCCTTTTTTTAAAGCATTTAGATACAGAGGTTCTATCTCAAGAAGATAAATATTCGCTCTGGGATATTTTTTTAATAAAATAAAGCTCACAGCTCCTTGCCCTGCTCCTACCTCAAGGCATTTTTCACCGGGCTTAATTTCTACAAAATTAGCCAAAAGCACAGCATCAAGACCAAAGCGATACCCTTTTTTGGGTTGATAAATCTTTAGCGCACCTTTTAAAAAAGAAACTTCCTCAAGAATTTCCTCACTCTCCATCACTCTTTAACTCTCCATAAGTTTTTAAAACATACTCTATGGCTTCATCCTTATGCTTTAAACTTCCTTCCATAAATTTAATTTCTACATCTTCTAAAATAGTTTTAAAATGAGGTCCTGGCA
>JBKBRL010000125.1:0-3453 GCA_046292115.1 Caldimicrobium sp. | reverse complement strand
AGATAGACTTATGCCTTGGGAAAAAATAGAGGAGCGTTTAATTATTTTAGCTCAAAGTGATCTTCCTTTAGTAATCTATAATCCCAAGAGTAAAGCAAGAGAAAAGCAATTTGCGAAAGCCCTAAGTATACTGAGACAATATAGACCACCTCAAACTCTTGTTGGAATTGTTCACTCAGCCTCAAGAGTTGATGAACGTTTAGTAATAACTACTTTAGAATCTTTAGAAAAAGAACAAGTGGATATGCAAAGTTTGTTGATTGTTGGGTCAAAGGCAGTGAAAAAATTAGGTTCTTATCTAATTGCAGAAAGGGGCTATGAAAGAAAATATTCTGAAGAACTCAAAAGTAGCACTTCTAATCAGTGATTCTCATCTATGGGGAATTTGGTTTTACAAAGCTTTAAGAGAAGCAAATCTTTCTTTCGAGCCAGTCTTAGCCCAACAAATTGATGAGAATTTCTTTCATAAATATTGTGCTCTCTTTGTTCCTGGAGGTTGGTCAAAAAATAAATTTGATGCACTAAGCAATGGGCAACGAGAAATTATTAAGAGTTTTGTGGAAAACGGAGGATTTTATTTTGGTATCTGTGGTGGCGCAAGCTTAGCTGGAGTTGAAGGACTTTCTCTTATTAAAGTTAGAAGAAAAAAAGAAAGAATTCCCAGTTATAGCGGTCCTTCATTAATTTACTTCAACAACAAAGTCCTATTTAAAAACATAAAAAAACCCATTTTTTATCTTTGGTTTCCACCTGAATGGGAAATAGAGGAAAAAGAAATAAAAATATTAGCCACCTTTTCTCAACCACTCCCTAATGCTTATACTTCAGACCTTTGTTTAAATGATCACTATCATTATTTGAGTCATTATGAAAAACTCTATGGAATACCCTTAAATCCTAATAAAATGAAAGATAAAATCCTTTTTATAGAGGGTAACTATGGCAAGGGGAAAGTTTTTCTCTCATTAATTCACTTTGACACACCCTCTTGCCCTAATAGTAAAATTTTTTGGAAAAACTTTATTTCTTACTATAATTTACCCCTCTCTTCAAAGGATAAAACTTCTGTGTTTACTTCTTTGCCTACCTGCAATAATTTAGTCAAAAACCTTATAAAAAGAACACGGACCTTGTACAAAATGGTACACAATCTTCTACTTTTTGGGGAAAGAAATTTCCTCTTTTATAAAAGGTATTCCTTTTTTTATCAATGGAAACGAGGTATAAAAGGTTTAGAACTTCTTAATTTATACTATATGTTAAAGGAAATTATAAGGAATCTTAAAACCGATTTATGTGCTTTAGATACTTTAGAAAGTATTAATGTTATTATTGAGAAATTAGAAGAGTCTCTTCCCCTTGTCCTTGAGGGATTAAAAAAGGATATGTATGGGTTTTTATGTAAGGAAAACCTCCTAAAGGAAGATGAAAAAGAGAAAATTTTTGGTAATCATGTTAAGAGTTATGGAGGAATTTATAGAGAAGTTATAAATAATTTGGAGAAAGTCTTAGTTTATCTTTGGCAAGGTAAATAAATATGATAGTCTTTGTGTTAGGAGGCGCAAAAAGTGGAAAAACCAAATGGGCTCTCAATTATGCTCAAAGTCTTAAAAATATGGAAAAATATATTTACCTTGCCACAGCTCTTCCTATAGATAAAGAAATGGAAGAAAAGATTCTTAGACATAAAGAAGAAAGGGAAGAACTTTGGCACACTATAGAAGAACCACTTAACTTAGCTCAAAGAATTAGAGAGATAAAAGGAAACTCTTTCGTAATTTTAATTGATTGTCTTACCCTTTGGTGTTCAAACCTTTTATATTATTCAAAAAAAGTGAAAGATCATTTAGAGGAGCTATTAAAAGAAATAGAACACTTTAAGAAAAATAATGATAGTCATTTGATATTTGTTTCCAATGAAGTGGGAATGAGTTTAGTGCCAGAAAATCCATTAGGAAGAGAATTTAGAGAACTATTAGGGTGGATAAATCAAGAAATTGCTAAAAGATCAGACGAAGTATATTTCATTTTGGCAGGCTTGTCTCTAAAGTTAAAAGGGTAAAAAATACAGTGGAATTAATAAGGGCAATTTTTATAGAAAGAGTTAATCGTTTTGTTGTTAAAGCAAAAATTGAATGTGCAGAGGTTTTAGCCTATCTTCCTAATCCGGGAAGACTTTGGGAGCTTTTACTGCCAGGAAGAGAATTACTTCTTAAAGCCACCTATGACAAGGCTTACAAATACACGGTAATAGCCTGTTTTAAAGATAAAATACCTGTCCTTCTTCATACTCATTTAACTAACGAATACATAAAAAATCTTCTTCTTCAAAGAAGGATTTCTTTTTTATCCGATTACACCTTTATATCGAAGGAGCCAAGAGTTAGAAAGAGCCGCTTTGATCTTTTGCTAACCAATAATAAAACGAAAAAAGAACTCTTTCTTGAGATTAAAACTTGTACACTTTTTGGAAGCAAGTTAGCTATGTTTCCTGATGCTGAAACAAAGAGAGGGAAGAAACATTTATATGAACTTGCACAATTGGTTTCCCAAGGAAAAGAAGCTGGATGTTTATTTGTAGTAATGAACCCCCAAGTTAAATATTTTCTTCCTGCCTATCATATAGACGGCGCTTTCACTCAAGCCTTTTTAGAAACCTATCCGCTGGTAAAATATTGGGCTATTGCTATCTCTTTTACTGAAGATTTCACAGAGGTTACCACTATAAAACCTTTAAAAATCCCCCTGGAAATCTTAAAAGAAGAATATAAAAATTCTGGATCCTATCTCTTAATTTTAGAAGTAAAAGGCAATTGCAACCTTTTCGTAGGAAAATTAGGTAAAATTTATCTAAAAAAAGGATATTATGTATACATAGGATCAGCTAAAAAGAATCTATTTCAAAGAATTAATCGCTATTTAAGATACCCAAAGAAAAAATTTTGGCATATTGATTATCTACTTGATGTAGCAAGAATTTACAAAACTATACCTATTCTTAGTAATAAAAGTTGGGAATGTGAAATCGCAAAAAATTTAACCAATTTCGCTGAAGGTTATGTAAAAAATTTCGGTGCCTCAGATTGCCACTGCATAAGCCACTTGTTTTATTTTTCTTCAAACCCGATATTAAATCCAAATTTTATAAATCTTATAAATCACTATAGATTAGAAAAGCCCATAGAAAATTTATCAATTTCTTAATTTTATCTTGAAAAAACTTTTTTATTATACTTCTCTTTTATTTACTTAATTTTCCTAAAAAGAAGCTACAATATTTTGTAAGATATAAAAAGATAAACCCTCTGGAAATTACTATTTATCCCCTTTGGCATTAACTATAAGATTTTAAACCTTCAATTATAATTTTTTTTCACAAATTATGGAAAAATTTCCATAGCAAAGATATAAATTATTAGATAATAGAAAGTTTTAAGGAGGGGGAAATGGAGA
>JBKBRL010000010.1:0-10134 GCA_046292115.1 Caldimicrobium sp. | reverse complement strand
GCTTCATGGACCTTTCTATTCCTAAAGATTTAAATTCTATCGAATGTATAAGATGTTTAAATTGCTTAAGTGTCTGTCCAAGTAAGGCAATCACTTTAGAAAGGTCTATAAAGTATTTGCCAGAGAGATATTCTATCCCAGCTACAATTAGAAATTTAAAACTGAATAAAAAAACGAGAAAGGAGTTTTAAAAATGAGTAGGGAAATAGTTTTACTTCTTGCCACGACTAACCAAGGAAAAATTAGAGAAATTTCCGAGGTCTTAAGTGATTTAAACTTTGCTATTAAATCTCTTCATGATTTTCCTAATTTAATTCCTCCAGTAGAGGCAGGATCCACCTTTTTTCAAAATGCCCTTTTAAAAGCCAAATATTATGCGGAAAAAACTGGTTTAATAAGTTTAGCAGATGATTCAGGATTAGTGGTTGATGCTTTAGGAGGTCAACCTGGAATTTATTCTTCAAGATTTGCAGGAGAAAAGGCAACAGATGAAGAGAATATTAAGAAACTTTTAGAACTTATGAAAGATATTCCCGATGAAAAAAGAACAGCTCGTTTTGTTTGTGTCATAGTGTGTTATCACCCATCAGGTAAATACATTTATACTGAAGGTATCTGGGAAGGAAAAATAGCCTTTTCCCCAAAGGGAAATTTGGGTTTTGGGTATGACCCTATTTTTTTAGTTAAAGAATTTAATTTCGAAAAAACTGCTGCAGAATTACCATTAGAAGAAAAAAATAAATTAAGCCACAGAGGTAAGGCTCTCAAAGATTTAAAAAATAAACTTTTAGAATTTTTAAAGGACTTAACAAATCTTTCATAAAAATGAAGGAAATCTCCCTTTTTAAATCGTATCAGATAAAAGCCTTTTTCTCCTCAAAAATTTTAAAAGAAAAGATTCCATTTTTATTTCCTAATACCTTTTTTCCTAAGCAAATTCACTCGGACAAAATTATTTATTTATTTACCCCCTTGCCTGCCTTTAGTGAAGAAGGGGATGCCGTTATAACCTCTCTTCAGGGCTATGCTATTGGAGTTAAAACTGCTGATTGTTTACCTATTTTAATAGGAGATAAAAAAAGAAGGTTTGTATCTTCAGTACACGCAGGATGGAGGGGAACTTTTAATTGGATTTTATACAAAGCATTAAAAAGTCTTTTAGATCTTGGCACTAAACCTGATGATTTGATAATAGCTATAGGGCCTCATATACAAGCATCTTGTTATGAAGTAGGTTTAGAAGTGGTAGACATACTTCCTAACCTTTGGAAAAAAACTCCCTTTCTTATAAAAAGAGATTTTAAATATTATCTTAATTTAGCAAAAATGAACTTGTATCAAGCTTTAGAAATTGGCATTCCTGAGGAAAACATATGGATCTCAAATGAATGTACCCATTGCTTAGCTGAGAGATATCACAGCTTCAGAAGAGAAAAAAATTTGCATTATTCCCAAGTTGCCTTAATAAGTCTTCAAAATGGTCTTTAATATATTACAAATTTTATATACCCTTCTATATAGCATTGGCTTGTTCTTTCTTTTTCCCAGAGAATTTTTAAAAAGATCCAAAGCCCAGCGTATCCTTTGGCTAAAGGAAAAATTTACCCTTTTAAAACCGGTAGAATTTGAAAGAAAAACAAGCTGTATATGGGTGCATGCAGTCTCCCTTGGAGAAGTTTTAGCAATCGCCCCTCTTGTTGAAGAATTATCAAAAAAATATAACATAATACTTACCACTATCACAGATACAGGTAGAGAAGTAGCATTAAAAAGATTTAAACCTTCCTATATTAAAGTTTTTTATCTTCCCTTTGACTATCCATTTTTAATTAAAAGATTTATAAGAAAAACCAAAGCAAAGGCATTACTTCTTACTGAAACAGAACTTTGGCCTAATCTAATTCTTACTGCCTCTACATTAATTCCCTTAGGATTAATTAATGGAAGACTAAGCCAAAAATCTTTTAAAAGATATAAATTGATTAAAATTTTCCTAAAAGAACTCTTTAATAGGTTTGTGTTTTTTGCTGTACAGGAGGAAGAATACGGAAAAAGGTTTAAAGCCTTAGGTGCCTCTTCTGAAAAAATAAAAGTGGTAGGTAATTTAAAATTTGATTTATCCATTCCTGCGGTCTCTTTTAAAGAATTAGAAGTCCTCCCAAGACCTATTATTATTGCTGGTAGTACTCATCATCCTGAAGAAGAGTTGATTTTAAAGATCTTTAAAGAATCTGTGAAAAGGGGTACTCTTATCCTTGTACCAAGACATCCCGAAAGATTTGAATTGGTGGAAAAACTTATTTTGTCTATAATAGAGGAAGGAGAAATCTATTTAAGACATAGTAAATTGAAAGCTACTTCTGTGGCAATGAAAAGCTCCAAAGTTATAGTTCTCTTTGATGTTATGGGGAAACTTTCTTCCCTTTATAGGATTTGTGATTTAGCCATAATAGGTGGTAGCTTCATACCTCACGGGGGGCAAAATCCTTTAGAAGCATTGTATTGGAAAAAGCCTGTTATAATAGGTCCCCATTCAGAAAATTTTCCCTTTGTTTCGGAATTGGTAAAGGTTGGTGGAATCGTGCAAACCACTGCGGAAAACTTAAAAAAAGTCTTTGAGGACTTATTAAACCATCCTGAAAAAGCAAAAAACTTATCTGAAAAGGGCTATACTTTTTTTTCAAAAAAAAGGGGGGCTTTAGAGCGAACTTTAAAACTTATTGAGGACTATCTTTTTCCTTCCCAGGTTTCTTAGGCAAATATTCTAACCTGGGATTAAATATGGCTGAAAAGACATTTCTTTTAAGAATAGGGTTTTTGGAGAAAAAATGCTCTTTTAAAAAATTATTCCAAAAACTTCTTTTGGTATCCCTTGAAAAGGGGCAAGGATTTTCTAAAACTTGCCAATTTTCTTTCATTATGAAACGAGAAATCATATCCTTTTCTACGAAGTAAAGAGGTCTTATAAGAAAAAGAGCTCCTTTAAACATTTCTTGTTTGGGTAACATGGTTGAAAGTTCTCCATTATAAAACATATTCATAAAAAAGGTTGAAATAACATCATCTTTATTATGCCCAAAGGCAATTTTTTTTATATCTAAATCTTTAGCCAAATTAAAAAAAATTTTTCGTCTATTCCAGGAACATATAAAACAAGGGGCTGAAGAACCTGTATCAAAGGCCTCCAATACAATATTTGCTATTTCTGTCTTCTCAAAAATAAAATTTACTTCTCTTTCTTCACAAAAAGTTTTAAGATAGTTTATTTTTCTATGGTATTCACCTTCCTCCTTAGGGAAGCCCATATCTAAGTGAATAGCATAAAGTAAAAGATTTTTATTATAGTAATATCTCCATTCTGAAAGAAAATGGGTTAAAAGAAGACTATCTTCTCCTCCTGAGAGGGCTATTAAGATCCGATCTCCTTCATCTAAAAGATTATAGCCAAAGATGGCTTTCCCAATAAGTTTTTTAATTCTTTGTCTTAAGTTCATAGAAATTTTATACTTAATCAAAAAACTTAATTTTGTCAAGAAAAACTTAAAGTATCTTTAGAATATATTAAAAATCATAATTAGATAAAGTTATCTTGCCTATAATTGAGACTTCCTACAAAATGTTTCGGATTAATTTTAATCCCTAAGCCTTTAATTGTGCTTAATCTGGAAAGCCAGTTGAATTTTAGGAATCCATCTCTTTTACTTGTAAATATGGAAAATTAGTCTATAATAATGGACTAATTCAAGGCATCTTAAGGGGGAAATCTCAAAATGGCTAATGCAGAGAGGTATAAACAGGCGGGAGTGGATTTAGAAAAAGCAAATCTTTTGGTGGAATTAGTTAAAGAAAAGACTAAAGGATTATCTCAAAAAGGAGTAATCTCCTCTATAGGTGGTTATGCTGGACTTTTCTCATTGGATATTTCCTTTTGTAAAAATCCTGTTTTAGTTGCTTCAACGGATGGGGTGGGGACAAAAATCAAGATAGCTATTTTAGCGAATTCTCATAAAGGAATTGGGATAGATTTGGTAGCTATGTGTGTAAACGATATAATAACTTCAGGAGCAAGGCCCCTTTTCTTTTTAGATTACATTGCTATGGGGAAGTTTAAAGAAGATATATTTAATGAACTCATTGAAGGAATTGTTGAGGGCTGTAATATTGCTCAATGTGCTCTTCTTGGAGGAGAAACTGCAGAGATGCCAGGTATGTATAGTGAAGGTGATTATGATGTAGCTGGGTTCGTTGTAGGCATCGTAGAGAGAGATAAAATTATTGATGGCTCTGAGATTTCTCTTGGTGATTTTGTGATAGGATTGAGTTCAAGCGGACTACATAGTAATGGCTTTTCTTTGGTTAGGAAAATTATTTTAGAAGAGCATAAACTATCTTTAGATTATATACCAGAAGAACTTGGTAGACCTTTAGGAGAAGTTTTACTTACGCCAACGAAAATTTATGTTCCTGCAATTCAAACTTTAATCAACAAAGGTTTTAAAATTAAGGGTATTGCCCACATAACAGGGGGAGGATTTTATGATAACCTTCCCCGTATACTTCCAAAAAACTGTAAAGTAGTGATTGAGAAAAAAGCTTGGGAGATGCCCACCATCTTTAAGTATCTTCAGTCCATTGGTAATATTTCTGAAAAGGAAATGTATCATGTATTTAATTGTGGTATTGGAATGATTTTAATCGTAGATAAAAACTCTGTTGAGGATACATTAAGTATTTTACAAGCCTTAGGAGAGAGTGCTTATATTTTAGGAACTGTAGAAAAATTACAAGAAGGAGAAAGTCAAGTCCAATTGGTATGAAGGTATGTATTTTCAAGAGGTTATTGCTAAGTTAAATGAATATTGGGCCAAACAGGGATGTGTAATTCTTCAACCTTATGATATAGAAGCAGGAGCAGGGACATTTCATCCAGCAACTTTTTTAAGGGCCCTTGGTCCTAAACCATGGGCCTGTGCATACGTAGCCCCTTCTCGTCGACCTACTGATGGTAGGTACGGACAAAATCCGAACCGTCTTCAACATTATTATCAGTATCAAGTAATTATTAAGCCTTCACCAGATAATATACAAGAATTATATTTAGAAAGTTTAGCTTTTTTAGGGATTGATCCACAGGAACATGATATACGATTTGTGGAAGACGACTGGGAATCACCAACTCTTGGGGCTTGGGGGCTTGGATGGGAGGTGTGGTTAGATGGTATGGAAATAACTCAATTTACCTACTTTCAACAAGTAGGTGGCTTTGAATGTAAACCAGTAACAATTGAAATTACCTATGGCTTAGAAAGATTGACTATGTATATTCAAGGAGTGGACAATGTTTTTGAATTAAAATGGAATGAATCTCTTAGTTATGGAGATGTGCATCTAAGAGGTGAAATTGAATATTCCATTTTTAATTTCGAAGTAGCTGACATAGATATTTTAAAACAACTTTTTGAATTTTATGAAAAGGAAGGAAAAAAACTTTTTGATTTAGGGCTTGCTTTACCAGGCTATGATTTTGTTTTAAAGTGCTCTCATACTTTTAATTTGCTTGACGCAAGAGGAGCACTTTCTCCTATTGAACGGGCAAATTATATTGCAAGGGTAAGAGCGCTTGCAAAAAGAGCTGCTGAAACCTATCTGGAGAAAACTTTATGACTAAAAACCTTCTTTTTGAAATAGGCACTGAAGAGCTGCCAGCCCGATTTATAGTTCCTAGTTTAGAAAGTCTTAAAAACTTTACTAAAATAAAATTAGATCAAATGGAAATACCCTATGAAGACATAAAAGTTGCAGGCACATGTAGACGCCTCGTCTTATTTGTTAAAAATTTGTCAGAGAAACAAAAGGATAGAGAAGAAGAAATACTTGGTCCAGCTTATAATATAGCAGTTGATAAAGAAGGAAAATATACTCCTGCCCTTCTTGGCTTTGCCAATAAATACGGTCTAAAACCTGAAGAACTATATCTTAAAGAAACGCCTAAAGGTAAATACTTTTATGCTAAAAAAACAATTGAGGGCAAACTGACCAAAGAACTACTACCAGAGATTCTTATAGAGATTTTACATAATATATATTTTCCAAAAAAAATGCGCTGGGCTCATTATGATTTTCTCTTCGGAAGACCAATTAGATGGCTCCTTGCAATCTACGGTAAAGAAAAAATTGATTTGGAGATTGCAAGAACGAAAAGTGCACTCTTTACTAAGGGCCATGCCTTTTTAGCTAAAAAAGAATTGCCCATAACTGAAGCAGATTGGGAACTTTATAAAAGTATCCTTTTTAAAAATTATGTAATTGTAGATATCGAAGAAAGGAAAAATTTTACTCTGAAGAGTATAGAAGAAGTATCTAAAAACTATGGAAAAGTGGTAATTGATGAAACTCTATTAGAGGAAAATGCCCATTTAGTAGAATATCCTTTCCCAGTTGTCGGACAATTTCCTGAAAAGTTTCTTTCTCTCCCTGAAAAATTAGTTATTACAGCTCTTCAGGAGCATCAAAGATATTTTTATTTAGTTAATGAAAAGGAACAATTATTACCTTATTTTATTGCTGTTAACAACAATAAACCCAGAGATGAGTCAGTGGTTATACGTGGGCATGAAAGAGTAGCTAAAGCTCGTTTAGAAGATGCCATGTTCTATTTCGAAAGAGATTTAAAGGAGAAGTTAATTCAAAAGGTAGAAAAATTAAAAGGAGTTATCTATCATATTAAAGCTGGAACTCTATATGAAAAAACTTTAAGATTAATAGAACTTCTTAAATATTTAAAGGAAAAAATTTATCCAGAAATTGAGGAAAAATTAGTGGAAAGGGCTGGTTTTTATGCGAAGGCAGATCTCTGCACAGAGGTAGTAAAAGAGTTTCCTTCTCTTCAAGGATATATGGGGTCCTATTACCTTCAACTTGAAGGAGAAAAAGAAGTAGCTAAAGCGATTTATGAACAATACCTTCCATCTCCAAAGGAGGAAACCTTCCCAAAAACAAAATTGGGAATTTTGCTCTCCTTAGCAGATAAAATTGATCATCTGGCTACACTAATGGGAGTTGGAGAAAAGGTAACAGGAGAAGGGGATCCCTTTGCTTTACGTAGAGCAGCATATGGAATCGTAAAAATTTTAATAGGTTGTAAAATCCTTCTAAATCTCGAGGACTCCTTCTCCTTTGCTTTAGATTTAATAAAAGACCAAGGTTATTTGAGAAATGAGGTAGCTTTGAATGAATTAATAGAATTTGTAAAAAAACGCTTGGAAGGGGAATTTTTATCAGCTGGATTTAGTAAAAATTTTATCTATGTTATTATAGACCAGGCTCTTAATCCTTATAAACAATATTTAAAACTACAGGCACTAAAAGAAATTTACAGTCAAAAAGATTTTCAAGATTTAATTATCTTATTTAAACGAGTGACGCAAATATTAAAGAACTCTTCTTTAGAAAATCTTTCAACGATAAATCCTGAGCTTTTTGAAGCGGAGGTAGAGAGGAAATTATACGAGGCTATAATCAATCAAGAAGAGGTCCTCCATAAATACGATAGAGAATTGAATTACACTCAATATTTGGAAAATCTCCTCTATTTTAAGCCGATAATTGACGAATTTTTTGAAAAAGTTTTTGTGATGGTAGAGAACGAAGTTTTAAGATTAAATAGATTATCTCTCTTAAATAGACTTGCACAATTATTTTACAAGTTTGGAGACTTTTCATATTTAACTTAAACTATGAAATCTTCAGTTAAACACATAGTTGTTGGTACCGCTGGACATATTGATCATGGGAAAACTGCTTTAGTCAAAGCTTTAACAGGAATTGACACAGATCGATTGAAAGAAGAAAAGGAACGGGGAATTACTATTGATATAGGATTTGCCAAATTAATTCTTCCCTCTGGAATACAGGTAAGTATAGTAGATGTCCCAGGCCATGAACGGTTTATTAGAAATATGGTTGCAGGAGCAACAGGCATTGATTTAGTTATATTAGTGATTGCAGCTGATGAAGGTATTATGCCTCAGACTAAAGAACACTTAGAAATTTGTGAACTTTTAGGAATAAAAGATGGCATAGTAGTTTTAACTAAAGCTGATTTAGTGGAAAAAGATTGGGTTACAATGGTAGCCTCTGAAGTAGAACAATTCTTAAAAGGAACATTTTTAGAAAGCGCACCCATTATACCCTTTTCAGCTTATACCTTACAAGGAAAAGATGAGCTCTTAAAAGTTTTGGAAGAAAAAGCTAAAAAGATAAAAAGTAAAGACATTGACCAGCCTTTCAGACTTCCCATTGATGGAGTTTTTACCATTAAAGGTTTTGGTTTGGTTGTCAGAGGAACTGCTATATCCGGTGAAGTTTTTCTTTCAGATGAACTTATGCTATATCCTCATAAAAAAAAGGTTAAAGTTAGAAATATTCAAGTACATGGTGAACAAGTACCAAAAGCTTCGGCAGGGTCTCGCGTAGCTTTAAATATAAGTGGTGCCGAAAAAGAAGAAATTAAAAGAGGAGATATTATCGCTACACCCAATGTGCTTGAACCTTCTCAATGGATGGATGTTAAAATTCAAGTTTTAAAAGATATTGATCCTCCCTTAAAGAACTTTGAAAATCTTCTTTTTTATCATGGAACAGTTGAAGTTTTGGGAAAAGTTATCCTGTTAAATAAAGATATTCTAAATGCAGGTGAAAAGGATATTGCACAAATATTTTTACAAAAGCCTGTCTGCGCTTGGAGAGGAGACAGATTTATCCTTAGAAGAGCGGGAACTAATGTAACCATCGCAGGAGGTATGATCCTTAATCCCATTTCTTATAGAAGAAAGAGAACCAAACCCTGGGAAAGGAAAGAATTAGAATTTTTGGCTGAAGCAGATGATAAATCCTTGGTATACTACTTGATAGAAAAAAAAGGAATAATGGGAATCTCCTTAAAGAACCTCTCTCTTCAAACTGCACTTTTTGGGAAAAAATTAGAGACCATCTTTAATTCTTTAAATGAAAAAATTTTATTTTTAGAAGAAGGTGAAGAAACTTATATATTTACGAAAGAAACTTTTGAAGAATTAAAAAAAGAAATCTTAGAAAAATTACAAAAATTTCATGAAAATAATCCCTTCGCTACTGGGCTTAATAAAGAATTTCTCAAAAGTAGACTTTTAAATCAACCAAGAGAAAAATTGTTTGAAAAAGCTTTAAACGATCTGCTTCAGCAAAATAAAATAGTCAGAGAAAGGGAATTGTATTTTTTACCTGATTATCAAAAAAAATCTACAGAATTTGAAAATATTAAAAAACAATTAGAATTAAAATTCTTAAATGAAGGATTAACACCCCGTGATATTGAAGAAATAATCTACGAATTTGGAAAATCTTATAAAGCTGCAGAAGAGGTTTTAAAAGTTCTTTTAAGAGAAGGAACTTTGATTAAGGTTTCTGAAAAGATTGTTTATCACAAAAAAATTTTGGAAGAGGTAGAAAACAGGGTCAGAGAGTATTTTAAAACTCAAAAAGAATTAACAGTGTCTGATTTTAGAAAGATTGTAGGCCAAGGTGTAAGCCGAAAGTATTTAATCCCATTGCTAGAATATTTAGACAAACAAAAAGTTACCTTAAGAATTGGAGATAAAAGAATTTTAAGAAAGGGATGATAAAAACTTTTATTTTTTACTTTTTCTTCCTTTAGATTTTCTTTTAGGTTTTTCTTCTCTTGCATATTCATAGAATTTTTTAAGATTGGCATAAACTTTTTTATGAAATTTATCAGGTTTTAATCCTGTAAAAATCTCAATTACATCATCCACTGTTTCACCATAATAGATACTAAATTTCCCTTCTTTTATAGCATCAAGAATCTCATCATCCAAAGTGAGATTATCATAATTTTGTTTGGGGATAACTACTCCTTGTTTTCCTGTAAATTTTAGAATTTTACAGACTTTATAAAATCCTTCAATTTTTTCCTTTATTCCTCCTACGGGTTGTAAATTTCCAAATTGATCAATGGATCCAGTTAAAGCAAGATCTTGCCTTATAGGAATTTGGGCAATAGCAGAAAGGATAGCTAAAAGCTCCGCACAGGATGCACTATCACCCTCAACAAACTCATAAGCCTGTTCAAAGGTT
>JBKBRL010000124.1:0-3482 GCA_046292115.1 Caldimicrobium sp. | reverse complement strand
TTTTGAGGAAAAACGAAGGCTCTGTTTTGACAAAATATTAATTTTTTATTTCTAAGGTCTTGTTTCATCAAAGCTATAATCCTAATTTTCTTAGATTTTCAAGTACTGCTTTCTGCTCTAAAGTTAATTTTTCTGGCATTTTAACTTGCAGTATGATATATAAATCCCCTTTCTCAGAACCTTGAGAAAGCCCTAATCCTTTTAGTCTCAGTTTTGAGCCAGGCTTGGTTAATGGTGGTACCTTAGCCTTAATTTTTCTACTATCTAAGGTTTCGATCTCAATTTCACCACCTAAGTAAAAAGTAGTCATTGGGATTTCTTTTTCCATATAGAGATTGCCATTTTCAATTTTAAATCCTTCTGGTAGTTTTAATCTTACCTTTAGATAATATTCCTTGATTTTATTTCCTGATTTCTTTTTAATCTTTAAAATAGTACCATCCTGAACATTTTTAGGAATTTTTATCTTTAATTTCTCATAAGTCCCTGGAATTATAATTTCTTTTTCACCACCTTTAAGTACTTCTTCTAGGGATAAAGGCAATTCAAATTGATAAGTTTCATAAATTTCTCCAAAGGGAGAATAAGTTTCTCTTCCAAAGGAGGTTCCAAATAAATCAGAAAAAATATCTCCTAAATTAAAAGTAAAAACACGTTCACCTCTTCTGCCTCTTCTAAAGAAACTACCCAAATCAATTCCTATATCTTTGAAAACACTTTCAAAATCAAAATTTTTAAATATATCTTCTTGGGAGTATCTTCTTTCAAATTCTGAGGATCCATATAGATCATACATTTTTCTTTTTTCTGGATCCGAAAGAACTGCATAAGCTTCATTTATTTCTTTAAATTTTTCTTCTGCTTCTTTGTTGCCTTTATTTCTATCAGGATGATATTTCATTGCTAATTTTCTGTATGCCTTTTTGATCTCTTCTTGTGTAGCATTTCTTGGCACACCTAAAATTTCATAATAGTCTTTAGGCATAGTTTTTTTCACCTCCAAAGGGTGATTTAAATGAAAAAAATCTATCTGTTTATTCTAAAATATAGGTACTCTTTAGAAGAAATCAATTCTTAAAGCTTTTAAGGCTAAGTTTGGTGCTAATATTCATTAACAAGTTTAGTGTTAAAAGTTTTAAAAAATCTATATCATGGTAAAATAAATAATATGTCAAAAAAAGCTTTTCCCGATGAATTAACCACTTCAGAAAGAGGGGAAATACTTTTATTTCTTAAGGAAAGATTTGGTTTCCCAAGAGAGCTCTTTGATGATTATATTTTTTTTAAAAGCGCAACAAATTATTGGATGTTTCCTAAGACTGAACATTTAACTCAAATAAAAAAATTAACTCCTGAGGTTTTGGGTCTCCTTTTTTTAAGAAGAGTCTCTCAATATTTAAAGCCTACATCAACTTTTCTCCAACGATTTGGAAGATTTGCCACAAGAAACATTGTTACTCTAAATAAAGAGATGTTAACTCGTCTTAAAGAGGAGAAAAAAATTGAGATAGAACTACCTTTTAGCCCAGGCTATGTGATTATAAAAGATGAAGATTGGTTTTTAGGCTGTGGCCTCTATATATCTGGAAAGCTTTTTGCCTATTTTGAAGAGAAAGTTTTACATAATCTTTTACACTAAAACTTATTTACAAATAATTTCGTAAGAAAAATTAGGGTCATTGCTTTCACCCAAAGGTTCTAAGGCATAAACTTTTTCTCCTAAAGAGACTTTTACATTATTTAGACCATTTAGCTGGGCTTTACAATTATCATTTTCAAGTATGAGAGTAATTTTATCTTCTTTAAAACTGATCTTTTTAACTATTCCTTCAAAAGGGGCTTTTACAGTAGTATTTTCTTTAAGGTGGGCATTATGCTTACCAGGTAAAATCAGTTTACCAGTGATAGGATCTAAACATCCATTTTCTTTTAGCTCCTCTATTCTATTAAGAGAAAAACTATCCAATTCAATAGATTTACTATCTTTTAAGGGTTTTCTTTTTTGATTTTTTAACTTAAGCTCTTTTTCTAATGCTATGTACATAGAATTTACTAATTTATATTTTATGACATAATTAAGTTGGCCTTTATCCTCTTTATCTAAATTAAAGATTTTTTGGTGGTACCGTTTTTTCAAGGCTAAAATAACTAATATTTTTTTTAGATTTTCTAAATCTTTTTGTTTCTCAAAGGATAATTCCCTATTATAAAAATTAATTTTACTGGAATATGAATTGTTGTGATGTATAATAAAAAATAAAATAATTAAAAGAAAAGCTTTCATATTTTTTTATTAAAAGCAACAATTAAAATAACAGGATATAAAAGGCTATAAAACAAAGAAATTCCCAAAAAAACAAGCAATTCAAGAAAATTTTTCCAAGTAGGGAAAAAAGTAAATAAGGGGAAAATATAAATAATTTTATTTATAATTATAGAATAAATACCAAAGGAAAAAAGACTAAGTAATATTAAAGGCAAGACTAAAATAATAATTTTTATTAATCTTAAGATAACGATAGGGCCACCCAAAAGTTGAAAAATTTCTACAGGGTCTTTTGAATGAATGGAGAGAGTTTTAATTAAAAAATAAAAGAAAAGAAGATAAAATACATTCCAAAATAGTAGGAGAAGTAACAGCAGATAATTGAAATATTTCCATTGAAAAAAACTCAAAAGAGTAGTAGGTGGCTCTACTAAAATTTCTAAATTAAGTGAAGAAATTACTTTTAAATTTTCTAATTCTTTTTTCAATAAGCTAATTTTCTCAGGTTTAAGTTTTATTTTTATAAGATATGGGAAGATAGTTTCTATTTCCTTTTCGGTTAAATTTCCAAAGGGAAGGTCTTTTTTTAGTTCTTCATATACGCTTTTAGGAGAAAAATGAGATACATCGTTTATAAAGGGCTTATTTTGTAGATAATTCTGAATTTCCACTATTTTATTTTCTTTTTTATCGGCATAATATAGTAACAAAACTTCATTTTCTTTGGGAAAAAATTGAGAGAGGGTTGAGAAATTTACATTTAAAAAAGATAAAAGAAGAAAAAAAATATACCAAAAGAAAAAGAAAAAATAAATAATGAAATAATGCACTAAATTTCTTTTAAATTCTAACTTAATCAAACTAAACCACATTTTGAACTATTTCTCCTCGATTTAACATAACCAATCTTCCAGGCTTTTTGGAAAGAATTGTTGGATCATGTGTAGATAAGATAATAGTTTTCTTTTCTTTGTGAATGTTTAAGAGAAGGTCAATTATTTCATTTATACTTATGGGGTCCAAATTCCCTGTGGGCTCATCTAAGATTAAGATAGAGGGGTCTCTAATTAAAGCCCTAATTATTCCTACCTTCTGTTGTTCTCCTCCAGAAATTTCCTTTACTTTTTTTTTGGCTTTATGAGCTAAATTAAACTTTTCCAACCATTCATAGATATATAACCTTTCTTTTTTTAATTTTTTTTTCGCAAGAGCCAAA
>JBKBRL010000123.1:0-3485 GCA_046292115.1 Caldimicrobium sp. | reverse complement strand
AGAAGGAAAAGGCTTGCTGGAAAATTATCTATCGCTAAAAAGTCTAAATCTTCTAAAGCCTTTAAAACAGTGCTTTTACCAGCGCCTGATTCTCCAGTAATGATAACTATATAGGGGGTCATTTAATGCATCTCTGGTATGAGGAGGAATATTTTATCCCCCTCTTTGTAAAAACAACAAATTTTATTTTCATCAGTATTATAAAAAAAGAGAATATTTTCTTTATCTTTTTTAAATAATTCTAAAGCTTCCTGTGTAGAAAGTGGATAAATCTCTTTAACTTGTACCAAAACTTCTTCTCCTTCAGGAATGGATAGTCTTTCTTGAGTTCTCGGTAATCTATGTTCTTGTCTTTTTTCTTTAAGCTTCTTTATGACTTTCTCCAAAGATTCATAAGCTAAATCTATGGAAGAATAAATATCATCTGTTTCTTCTTTTACGACGATTGTCTCGCCATCTCCTTTAAAAATTACATCTGCGATTTCTCTAAATTTTTCTCTTTTAAAGATTACTTGTACTTGAACAGGACCATAAAAATACTTTCCTAACTTGGTAAACTTTTTCTCTGCATATTGAGCAATTGCAGGTGAGGAATCCATTCCTTTAAAGGTAAAGCTGAATTCGATCATAAACCTCCTCCTTATTTATTTTTTCTCTCTTTTATTGATGGAATATTTAGTTCCTCTCTATACTTAGTAACCGTTCTTCTTGCGATTTTTATACCATATTTCTCTTGTAAAATTTTGGCAATCTCATTGTCGCTATATGGTTTCTGAGGGTTCTCTTGGGAGATAATTTCCTTTATATGATTTTTGATTGCAGTAGCTGATATACTTTCACCTGTGCTCGAATCAAAACCTGTAGAAAAGAAAAATTTTAAAGGAAAAATTCCCATAGGAGTTTCCACATATTTATGACTTATAACTCTGCTGATAGTGGATTCGTGAAGACCTGTTAGCTCAGATAAGTCCTTAAGAGTGAGAGGCTTTAAGAAAGCTTGTCCCTTCTCTAAAAATTCCTTCTGCACCTCCAAAATAGCAGACCCTACTTTATAAAGGGTAGAATAACGACTATCTAAAGCCTTGAGCAAGTTTTCTGCAAATTTTAATTTTTCCTTTAAAAATTGTTTAGCTTTTCCATCAGTGAAAAGTTTTTTGTTCTGATGAAATTTATGATACAAAGGGCTATAAAAAACCTTAGGATATTTATCTTTTAAAACTTCCACTTTCCATTGATCATCCTCTTTATAAAATTTCAAATCTGGTTCAAAATAAATATCCTTAGGAATGTGAAAATTCCGTGCAGGATAAGGTTCAAGGTTTCTGATTATTTCCAGAGATTTTTTAAGTTCCTCTATGGAATATCCATATTTTTTGGAAAGATTTTCTGGTCCCTCTGGAATTTCTTCTAAATGCTTTTCCACAAGTTTATAAGGTAGGTCATCTGAGGTAAAACCTAAAAATTCTAATTGAGTTAATAAACACTCTTTAAGATCCTTAGCTGCAATTCCCACCGGATCAAGCTTCATAAGTAATTTTCTTACTTTCTCTACTTTATCTTCACTAACTTTTAAGTCCTGAGCTATTTCTTTTACAGAAGCACCTAAGTAGCCTTTTTCATTTAAATTTCCAATAATAAACATAGCTATTTCTCTTTCTCCTGGTGTAAGATCTATGAAACCTAATTGCCAGAGCAGATGTTCTTTAAGATTTTCTTCAGACCTTAGCCGCGCCTCAAAGGGTACATCCTCTTCTTGCTCTTTCGTTAAAAATAACAATCCCTTAGGCTCTTTAGCGTAAATTTCTTCCCACAAACGCTCCTCTACTAAAGCTATTTCTTCCTTAACATTAGAAGCACTATTAGTGCTTTCAACTGTGTCGTTAAATTCTATTTCTAAAAAGGGATTACTTTGTATTTCTTCTAATAAATATTCCTTTAGCTCAAGGGAATTTAATTGAAGTACCTTTAAAACTAATTTTAATTGAGGAGTTAGGATAAGCTGGGGGAGAAGTTTTAATTGGCTCTTTATCTCAACCATATTAAATATGAAATTCCTCACCTAAATATTTTTCTCTAACAGCGGGATGCTGCAACAGTTCTTTCGTTGTTCCTTCTCCTATAATTTCTCCATCTGCAATCACATAGGCTCTATCACAAATTTTTAAAGTGTCCCTTACATTATGGTCAGAGATTAAGATTCCTAATTGTTGGTGTTTTAAATTTTCAAAAATCTCTTTTAGTTGTGCTATTCCTATGGGATCAATTCCTGCAAAAGGTTCATCTAAAAGAATAAAATCTGGCTCTATTAACAAAGCTCTTACGATTTCCACTTTTCTCTTCTGGCCACCAGAAAGATATTGAGCTTTTATTTTTAAAACCTCTTTAAGATTAAAGAGATCAATATATTTTTCAAGCTTTTCGTGCATAGCTTCAAGTCTATTTTTCCATTTTTCCATAACAATTTTAAAATTTTCCTCAACTGTTAGATTTCTAAAAACGGAAGTTTCTTGAGGTAAATAAATAATTCCTAATCTAGCTCGCTCAGAAACATCCAAAGCAGTTATATCCCTATCATTATAAAAAATTGAACCAGCATCGGGTTTAAGAAAACCTGCTAATATATAGAAGGAAGTAGTTTTCCCTGCACCATTCGGTCCAAGCAATCCCACAATCTCTGCTTTTCTTACATAAAAACTCACATCTTTTACTACCTCTCGATTTTTAAAACTTTTTTTAAGGTTTTTAGCAGACAATATAACTTCTTTATTTACCATAAAATTTTACCCTAACCCTACCGCCTTCTTTAGAAAAAACCTCACTTCTATCTTCTTTAAAATAGACGATAATAAGGTCCCCTTCTACTAAATTATCTTCATGCCAAACCTTGGGGTTTTCTTCTAAATATAATTTTTCTTGGTCTTTATAATAGGTCGCCTTTCCACAAATAGCTTTCCATTTTTCTTTTTCAATCTTAACTCTACCGATGGCAATCACTCTTTGCAATTCTCTTTTAGCGGTACTACCAGTTTGATTATTTTTGGTATAATAAACATAAAGTTTATCAGCCCAAAGTTTCATATCCTTTGTAGTAGCAAAAACCTTACCAGTAAAATCAGCAACCCCTTCGTCTTCAAAAATTTCCATTTTATCAGCATCAATATTTATTTCTTTCTCCTTAGAAAAGCCAGCACTAACAAAGAGAAGACAAAGCATTAATAAATATAAAAAAAAACTTGCTTTAAAAAAGCAAAATTTAAACATTTTTATTTGACCCCTCCTCTAAATAAAATATAACTTAAAAAACTCGTAAAACAAGACTATATTCAATGCCTCTGGAGATAATATTGAGCAATTTACAAAATCCTCAAACCTATAACAACTTCAACCTAAAATTTGCACTATTTAGGAGTTTTTAATAATTAAAAAATTTTAAAGAGTTTAAAATTTACCAGATAAAAATCTTGACTTTTTTATGAACATTCTAT
>JBKBRL010000122.1:0-3491 GCA_046292115.1 Caldimicrobium sp. | reverse complement strand
CTTTTGCCTAAGCTTTGGCAAGTTAAAAATGTGTTTCCTAAAAGGGTAGAAAAAGCTCCCTGTCAAGAGATAGTATTCACAGGTGATAAAGTTGATCTTTTTAAGCTTCCTATTTTAAAATGCTGGCCAGGGGATGCAGGACCCTTTATCACTTTGCCCTGTGTCATCACAAAGGATCCAGAAACTGGAGAAAGGAACATAGGGATGTATAGGATGCAAATTTATGATAGAAAGACAACGGGGATGCATTGGCAGATGCACAAAGTAGGTGCTAAACATTACAGAAAAGCTGAACTGAGGAAAGAAAAGCTTCCAGTAGCAGTTTCTCTTGGACCAGAGCCAGCAGTTATTTATGCTGCTACAGCTCCTTTACCTGAGGATGTAGATGAACTTTTATTAGCTGGTTATTTAAAAGGAGCTCCAATAGAATTGGTTCCTTGTAAGACAGTACCTTTAGAAGTTCCAGCTCAATCGCAAATAGTACTTGAGGGCTATGTAAATCCAGGGGAAAGAAGAATTGAAGGTCCCTTTGGTGATCATACAGGCTTTTATACACCACCGAAAGCATTTCCGGTGTTTCATGTAACCGCTATAACTATGAGAAAGGATGCCATCTATCCAGCAACGGTTGTCGGCAAACCACCTCAAGAAGATTGTTATTTAGGAAAGCTGACGGAACGCCTTTTTTTGCCTTTAATAAAAAAAATATTGCCAGAAGTAGTAGATATAAACCTTCCTTGGGAAGGAGTATTTCATAATTTAGCCTTGGTGGCTATTGATAAACGCTATCCTGGGCATGCCTTTAAAGTAGCCCATGCTCTTTGGGGTTTAGGACAACTTATGTTTACAAAAATTGTGGTAGTCTTTGATAAAGAGGTCAATGTGCAAGATTTAAGGGAAGCACTTTTTTATCTTTGTGCTAATGTGGATCCCGCAAGAGATATATTAATTACTAAAGGACCTATAGATGAATTAGATCATGCAAGTCTTGCCGTTGGTTTTGGAGGGAAGATGTGTATTGATGCTACCAAAAAATGGAGAGAAGAAGGATATGATAGAGAATGGCCAGAAGCTACCAGCTACCCAGAAGAAGTTTTAAAAAAGATAGAAAAACTTTTAAAAAAAATTATGTGAATGTAGTTTTATTATAATTAAGGGAGGTAAGGTTATGTTTTCGAAAGTGCCCTTTGACTTGAGTAGTTTAGAAGAGGCAGATTTAGAAAAACAGCTTTTAAGAATTGCCATTTCTGCAGAACTTGATGCAATTAATCTCTATGAGCAACTTGCTGCCCTTGCAGAAGATGAAAATTTAAAGGTTTTATTTTATGAAATTGCAAGAGAAGAAAAAACTCATGTAGGAGAGTTTTTATCCCTTCTTCTGGAAAAAGATGAAGAACAAGCAGTGGAATTGGAAGAAGGAAGAAGGGAAGTAGAAGAGCTTTTAGAAGAAGAGGAAGAATAGTCTTACTTCGAAATTAATTTTAATAAATTAAGCAGTGTTTTTGCGTAAAGGTCTATTTTATTTGTGTTTGATCCTTTTTTTTACAACAGTTACTTTCTCTTCTCTTCTTGCCCTACCTAAGGAGAAAGCTTTTGAGCTTACAGCAAGAAGAATTGAAATTTTTAGTGATGGCAAGAAAATTTTGGCTCAGGGTGATGTAATCGTAGAACAGAGAGACCTACTGATCTATGCAGAGGAGATACTTTATGATCCTCAAACAGAGCTTCTTGAATTGAAGAATTTTAAAGTTTTTGATTTTTCTCAAAATGCAACGCTTTTGGGAACTAAGGCTCAACTGGATCTGCGAAATAATGAGTTACAAAGTGATAGAATTTTTCTTAATCTTAAAAAGGAAGGTTTTAAGATTAAGGCCTGGGATTTTAGCAAAAATGCCTTAAATGAGTACAGGGCAAAAAGGGCTCTCATAAGTAGCTGTGATTTAGACTGTGAAAAAGAGGAATTTCCACCTTGGAGCTTTGAAATTAGGGATTTACTGATAACCCCTGAGGGTGTTTCCTCAGCTGCAGCTTCTACATTTCGAGCAAAGAATATCCCTCTTTTATATTTACCAAAAAAATTTTATCTTCCCAAGATGAGTTTACCTGTTTTTGAAGAAAGAAAAAGGGGTTTTCTTTTTCCTAACATAGCTCAAGGAAATAGATTTGGTTTAGCTATACAAACCCCATATTTTATACCTATTACCGATCAAATAGATTTTACCCTTTCACCACTTTTTACTACAAAGAGAGGAGTGCTTTGGGATTTAGAGAATCAATTGGCTCTCACAGGCGACACACAAGCTTTCTTTAAAGTTCGTTATCTAAAGGATACCAAGAGGAGTGAATATGCTCTAACTACGGCACCAAAAGAAAGGTATTGGATCTCTGGGAAAAGTGATGTCATCTTGTCTCCGAAGGTAGATTTTCATTTGGATATAGATTTCCTTTCAGATAGAGCTTTTTTGGAAGAATTTAATATTGGAGAAGGAGGCTTTGATAGAGTCAAAAATTTTTATAATGAGCGCTTTAATAGAGATATTGAAGATAAAAGCCAAGATTATAGAACTTCAAAATTTTGGCTACAATATAAACATAATAGTCTTTATACCCGTCTTCAAAGTGCTCACATTGATTATGAAGGTACCCTTGACAAAAAGGAAATCTTTCAACCTATAGGAAGTTTTCATTTAGCTCTTCTTCCCATTCAAACAGCAGGAGTTCTCTCTGCCCTAAATTTTGATTTAGATTACTTTAGTAGAAAGAAAAATTATGATGGAGCAAGAGGGGGTATAAATTTTGAAATTGCCTATCCCTTTAATTTTAACCGAATTAGAAACGAGTTCAAAATAAATTTTAAAAATTATCATTACTCTCTTTCAGAAAAAGGCAATTTTACTCGTGACAATTTTAATAGATATTTTTTTGAGAGCTCCCTTATTAGTTATACCCTCTTGTCAAAAGATTATAGGTGGGAAGAGCTTTACAGAGGTTTTCAATTTAAACATAGTCTAAAGCCCTATGTAGAAGTTTTTTTTAGAAGCAGACCTTCTGAAAGGGAGGTACCTATTTTTCTTCAAGAGGATTTAATTACAGGTAGAAAGAGTGCCATAGAGTATGGTCTTTGGCAATTTTTTAGTTCAAAGACACAAAAGAATTTTTTAGTTATAAAGGCCTATCAGCAATATGATTTAAATAGGGCTGATAGGTCTGCCACCGCTAAAAAACCAGAAGAAAGGGCTTTTTCAGATTTATACCTACAAATCCTTACTACATGGAGAGAAAAACTCTATCTTCGTTACGATACCAGTTATAACTTTTATGGATATGGTTTTAAAAAGCATACCTTTAATTTAAATTTAACTAACCTCATCTTAGAAAAAATTAATTTTCTTTATCAAGAAGATGCAGCCTATAATACAAGACAGGCTACTCTTAGCTTAAGTCAAGAATTATTTAATCGACTTCTTCTTAACTATTATATTTCTCAAAAC
>JBKBRL010000121.1:0-3497 GCA_046292115.1 Caldimicrobium sp. | reverse complement strand
AGTAGAGAAGATGCTTGGATTAGAGAGAAAAACTGAGGGAATGACAGGGTATGATGCAGTAAAATTGTGGAAAAAGTGGCAAGAAGAAAAAGATAGGAGTGCATTGAGAAAACTAATTTTATACAACAAAGAGGATGTGGTAAATTTAAAAAAAGTTCTTAATTATATTATACAAAAGATTTTTTATGAAAGGCAACCTTTTAGAATTTAGGAGGGGGAAAGAAATGAAAAAAGGTAACACCTATAAATTAATAGCTTTACTCTTATTGGTGTTTAGTTTAGGACTTTTTGCGAGAGAACTTTTAAAACCTTTAAGTGTATTTAAAACTAAAGGTGTCATAGCAGAAGATGGAAGATTTATAAATGATGAAAATATTCAACTTGCTCAAAAGGTTTCGCAAGCCTTTTCTTTAATAGCTGAAAAATCAGCGCCTGCTGTGGTCTATATTGAAACGGAGAGAGTAGTAACTTCACCACCAATACCTCCATTTCCTTTTGATTTTTTTGGAGATGAATTTTTTAGAAGATTCTTTTCCCCACCTCGATACAGAGAAAGGGGAGCTGGTTCTGGATTTATAATTTCTAAAGATGGTTATATTGTAACGAATAATCATGTAATTGAAAAGGCACAAAAAATAACTGTAAAACTTTTAGATGGAAGGTCCTTTCAAGGAAAAGTTGTAGGGACTGATCCTTTTTCAGACATAGCAGTAATAAAAGTTGAAGCGAATAATTTGCCCACTTTACCTTTAGGTAACTCAGATACCCTTAGAGTTGGGGAATGGGTTATTGCTATTGGAAATCCCTTTGGACTCACTCATACAGTTACTGTTGGAGTGGTTAGTGCTAAAGGAAGAAGTGGAATAGGAATAACGGATATAGAAGACTTTATTCAAACAGATGCTGCCATAAATCCAGGAAATTCTGGCGGACCTCTTCTAAATCTTAAAGGTGAAGTAATTGGAATGAATACAGCTATTTTTTCGCGCTCAGGGGGATATATGGGTATCGGCTTTGCTATTCCTATTAATCTTGTGAAAGCAGTAGTAGAACAAATCAAAGCCCATGGGAAAGTTGAAAGAGGTTGGTTAGGTGTAATTATTCAGGATTTAACCCCTGAGTTAGCTAAAGACTTGGGGATTAAAGTTTCACAAGGTGTTCTTATAACAGAGGTCATTCCAGACTCACCTGCTGCTAAGGCTGGGCTAAAAGAAAAAGATGTGATTTTGAGTATAAACGGTAAACCTGTTAAAAATGTATTAGAATTAAGAAATCAAGTTTTACTATTAAAACCAAATACGGTAGCTGAAATAGAAATTCTAAGAGGCAACGAAAAAAGAAAAATAAAAGTTACTATAGAAGCACCTAAAAAGGGTTATTTAACTTCAAAAGCAGAAAGAGAAGAGCTGGAAAATCTTTTAGCAGAGTTTGGTTTTGCTATCACTGATCTTACTCCGACTCTTGCTAAAAGATTAGGAATACCTCCTCAGATAAAAGGTGTAGTAATTACTGAGATATATCCAGATACTCCAGCAGAGTATGCAGGACTAAGACCGGGTCTAGTGATTGATGAAGTTAACAAAAAAAGAATAACTAATTCCATAGAATTTTTTGAAGTACTAAAGGAGATGCAGGATAAAAAAAGATTATTACTTGGAATAAGAAGTGCTAAAGGCAGGTATTATGTGACCCTAACCCTTGAGTAGATATTAAAGGATGAAAAGGGGATTTTTAACTGTTATTATAGTTATTATATTATTGTTCATCCCTTTAAAGCTTCTTGGAACTTTACATAATAAAATCGTTGCCGTGGTGGGAGATGAGATTTTAACACTTTATGAATTAGATCAGATGGTTTCAGCTTATTTAAAACAATTGGAAGGAAAAGGGCTATCATCAAATGAGATAGATAAACTGAAAGATAAATTAAGAAAGGAGTTGTTAGATCAATGGGTAGAGGATACTCTAATAGGATTAGAAGCCAAAAAGTACGGGATAAAAGTTACCGATGAAGAACTTCAAACCTTTATAAAAGAGAATTTAGGAACTTCTTCTCAAGAAATAACTTTTGAAGAGAAAGAGAAAATAAGGGATCATTTAAGAAAAATTAAGTTTATTCAGATAATAGTTAGAGAGAGGATCGTTATTTCAGAAAGTGAAATTAAGAAAGCCTATGAGGACTATGTAAAAAAAAATGATTCTATACCAAAGTATAAACTGGAGGTTCTTTTATTAATGGATAAACAAAAAGCAGAAGAGATTTACGATTTAGCTTTAAAGGGGAAGACTTTTAAAGAGTTAGCACAACAAAACTTAGAGGGAATCCAATATTTTAGAGAGGCCTTTAAAGAGAATGAATTAGACAGAGCACTTTTAGAAGAAATCAGAAAATTAAAGCCTGGGGAGATTCTTCCACCCATTAAAAGAGGAAAGCAATATCAGATAATTAAATTGCTAAAAAAAGAAGAGGAAATACCTTCTTATGAAGAGATAAAGAAAGAACTTTATGAAGAGCTTTTTCAAGCAAAAGCAAAGGAATTTCTTGAGAAGTGGATTAAAGAGTTAAAAGAATCTAAATTTATAAAGATTTATTTGTAGAATTGTTATTTACCATTTCTGGGATTGTTGTTGATAAAGTTAAGATAATAGAAATAGATTACTTGGTAACGCTCTTTACGCCTCGAGGTAAAATAAAAGTATTAGCAAAGGGTGCACAAAAATCAAAAAGGCGCTTTTTAAACCTCCTGGAAGAGCTAACATATGTGAGAGCTCATTTAAGAAAGCCTGGGAAGGGCTATTATTTGATTTTAGAGAAAATAGACCTTCTTTATCAATTAGAAAGCCCATGGATAGATCTAAAAAAGTATTTACTTCTCTCTTATATAACAGAAACATTAAATTATACAACTCCCCCATTTCTTAGGCCAAAAGATTTTGAGATAATTGTTGAATTTCTTAAAGAGGTAGATGGGAGCGAAAATATATATCTTAACAAGTTTTTTTGGGAGTTTAAGTGGTTACAAATTTGTGGTCTAACTCCCCATCTTGAGAGTTGTATAAACTGTGGGATTACTCCTAAAAAAGTGAGCTATTTCTCTATTAGTAGAGGAGGTTTTTTGTGTTTCCGTTGTAGGGATCTAAGGGATATTCCATTATCTTCAAATCAGATTGACCTTTTGAGAAAGATGGTTAGAATAAATAATCTTAAGGAACTCAAGTATGAACTGAAAACTTTAAAAGAAGAAGAAAAAAGGGGACTTTTTAGTTTAGGAGAGAAATTTTTTTTATTTCATTTGGATTGGGAGCCTAAATCTTTGAAGGTGTTTAAAGAAAAATATGGTGATTGAGAAAGGAAGAATAAAGACACCATTTGAAGAAGAGAAACAATATGTTTTAGAAGGTCTTCAGGCAAAGGAGTCATGGAGACTTTTTAAAATTATGGCGGAGTTTGTAGAGGGATTTGAAGTTTTACCAAAGGTGTATCCAGGAGTTACGAT
>JBKBRL010000120.1:0-3562 GCA_046292115.1 Caldimicrobium sp. | reverse complement strand
TAACCTTTAGCGCTAAATTAAATGCTTTTTCAAGTCTTTCCTGATGAGGAAAAAGTTCTTCTGGTCTTATCTCCGTCGTATCATGTATGTAAGGCTCTTCATATTTCACATCTTTCAACTCTAATTTCTTCCAAGCCATCTCGTCACTCCCTTTAATTGGTATCAAACTTCTAAATATTAAGTTCTCAAATTAAAAGCAAAATTTTTTCAATTTTTTCAACTAATCTTAAAGTATAATCTAAGGTTTATAAAAAATAAAGGTTTGGTATAATTTATCAACATGGAAAAAAATACATTAATTTTATGGCTTCTTACCATTCTTTGTTGGGGTTTTAGTCCTATTTTAGAAAAATTAGGACTTAAAAAGGTTGACCCTCTAATTGCACTTTTTATAAGAACTTTTACTGCTCTACTTAGTATAAGTTTTTTTCTTCTATTTACTGGAACTTATCAGCAAATAAAAGATATCTCTTTTAAAGCTTTTTTCATTATTGGATTAAGTGGAATCCTTGCTGGATTTTTAGGAATGTATTTTTATTTTTCTTTACTTAAGCTGCACCCAGCCTCACAAATCGTTCCTCTCACTGCTACATATCCTTTAATTGCTTCGATTCTTGCAATAATGTTTCTAAAGGAACCTGTAACTCTTAGCAAACTTCTTGGTATTTTTTTAATTGTTTTAGGTATTTACCTTCTCTTAAAAAATCCATAAATTATTTTCCCACTGTTGCCATATAAATAACTGATTCTTCTTTTCCATCTAATCCCAAAAATTCATTAAAATCTTCATCTAAAAAGGCTCCAACTGGACATGCTTTTAACTTCAGGGCCTCTGCAGCAAGAAGTAAATTCTGACAAATGTGGGCTACATCCATAAATATATATCTCAACCCTCTTTCTCCATACTTAGAAAGTGTCCTTCTTAAAAGGGCACTCCAAATGAATACACAACTTGCACTTTCAAAAAATGCTTGTCCTAAGGCTAATTCCCGTAAAATTTTCCCAAAGTTACCATCTCGCAATTTTTCCAAGGCAAAGGTTTTTACTTCCAAGTGATATATGCCTGCTGGCAAAGACTCTACAGCATTCACTGCTATATATGTTTCTATGGGATATAAGGCGCCAGCAGAAGGAGCTGTTCTCAATAAATACCACCCTGCCCTACCAGTAATGCCTTGAACAGCATAACATAAAAGAGATAATTCCTGAAAAGTTAAAGCTTTTTTACTATAATTACGCTTACTTCTGCGTTTTGTAAGAATAATAAAAAAATTTTCTGTTTCAGGAAAGCTTTCAATTTTAAGAGGAATCTTCTCAGCCAAAGGATATTCTTTGAAGGGAGAAGTAGGTTCAAGTTGAATTTCCCTTACTCCTAAATTTCTCCATGATAGGTTAGTTTTCTTTAAAAATTGATAGCTTAAAGTCTTCTCAAGACTCATTTAATGGTTCCTCTATAGAAAAAATATTTAATTTGTATCCCTTCTTTTTGAGATAAACATAAATAGCTGTAATAGCAGAAGGAGTTACCCCTGAAATTCGCATGGCTTGACCTAAGGAAATAGGTTTAAATCTTGTTAGCTTTTCTCTAATCTCTGTGGATAGACCTGGAATTTCATAGTAATTTAAATTTTCTGGAAGAATATAGCTTTCCCATTTTTTAAACTTTTCAACTTCTTTGATTTGTTTTTCAATATATCCACTGTATTTTGTCTCGATTTCTACTTCTTCTAAGACATCTTCTGAATATTTTTTAACCTCTTCTATTAAATTTATCATCTCCTTTAATTGCACCTCAGGTCTTTTAAGCAATTCAATTAGTCTTACTGGTTCTTTAAGAGGGGTTGATCCGATTTTTTCTAAATATGGATTTACCCTACTAGGAGTAATCTTTTCTTCCTTTAAAAACCTGATTAAGTTTTCAATGTTCTTTTTTCTTTCCAAATACATTTCCCATCGCTCATCATCGACTAAGCCAATTTTGCGTCCAAGTTCTGTTAATCTAAGGTCTGCATTATCCTCTCTTAACAGGAGTCTGTATTCAGCTCTTGAAGTAAACATTCTATAAGGTTCATCGGTTCCTTTTGTTATAAGATCATCAATTAAAACACCTATATAAGCCTGTGATCTATCTAAAATAAAAGGAGCCTCTTCTTTTGCTTTTAAAGCAGCGTTTATACCTGCTATTAACCCCTGAGCTGCTGCTTCTTCATATCCTGTAGTTCCATTTATTTGTCCAGCTAAGAATAATCCCTCTATAAGTTTGGTTTCTAAGGTAGGTTTTAATTGATCTGGGAAAACAAAATCATATTCTATGCCATAACCTGGTCTTAAAATGGCTACATTTTCTAAGCCAGGAATGGATCTTACCATTTCAATTTGTACATCAAAGGGGAGACTATTGCTGATTCCATTTGGATAAACTTCAATAGTATCTAACCCTTCGGGCTCTAAAAATACTTGATGCCTCTCTTTATCTGCAAATCTAACTATTTTATCTTCAATAGAAGGACAATATCTAACTCCTCGTGCCTTTATTTTCCCAGTGTAGAGAGGAGAACGATCTAACGATCTTCGGATAATTTCATGTGTTTTTGGAGTAGTATAAGTAATAAAACAAGGAACTTGAGGGAGTTGTGGTCTTTTACCTCTATTTTTAAAAGAGAAAAGCGGTGTAGGATAGTCTCCCCACTGAATTTCACATTTAGAATAATCTATGGTTCTTCCATCTAAGCGAGGACAAGTCCCGGTTTTAAAACGACCCATTTGGAATCCTAAAGCTTTCAAATTTTCAGATAGTCTATTGGATGGAGGATCACCTAATCTCCCAGCAGGAAAGGATTCCAATCCTATGTGAATTAAACCCTTTAAAAATGTTCCAGTAGCAATGACAACAGCCTTAGCTCCATATTCTTCACCTGTTCTTGTGCGCACACCTATTATTTTTTTATCTTTAACTAATAATTGAGAAATGGAAGTTTGTCTTAGGATTAGATTGGATGTATTTTCTACAATTTTTTTCATAAAAGCTTGGTATTTAAATCGATCTGCTTGAGCTCTTGTTGCTCTAACTGCTGGTCCCTTTTTTGTATTAAGCTTTCTAAATTGAATTCCCGTTGCATCAATAGTCAGCGCCATCTGTCCACCTAAAGCATCAATTTCCTTTACTAAATGCCCTTTTCCAATCCCTCCTATAGAAGGGTTACAACTCATAGCTCCAATTTTTTCTAAGTTTATGGTAACAAGAAGGGTCTTACACCCCATGCGAGCCGAAGCTAAAGCTGCTTCAATCCCTGCATGTCCACCACCAATGACAATAATATCAAAATTTTCAATAAAACTCATACTTTATAATTTAATTCAAATCTTTTAATAAAACAAGGAGAAAATGAAATTGGAGGGGATCTAACGCCCCTCCTTAGTGAAAACTAAAAATTTTTAAAGATTTTATCCCAATATTTCTCTTAGGTCAGCCTCTGGAGTACTAATTGGTTTTAAATTGTAGTTTTCAACGATAAAATTAAGCACATTTTTACTTAGGAAAGCTGGCACGCTGGGACCAAGT
>JBKBRL010000119.1:0-3613 GCA_046292115.1 Caldimicrobium sp. | reverse complement strand
ATCCAGCTAATCTTATTCATGAAATAAAAGAATATATTATTTTAAAAGAGCATACTTAATGAATAATTTTTAGAAACTAGCGAATGGAAAGTTTTTTATAATTTCTTAATTTAGGAAGCATTAGAGATAGTTCTTTTTACTTTTTTCTCTCTTTTTTTGTAGTATAATTAGAGACAAAAATTAATTTGTACTTAGCCTTGCACATTAAAAAGCTCGAAATATACGGATTTAAATCTTTTCCCTATAAAACAGTAATTTCTTTTTCTAAGGGAATTACTGCTATCGTTGGCCCAAATGGCGCAGGTAAAAGTAATCTTTTAGATGCTATTAAATGGGTGTTAGGTGAACAAAGCTCAAAAAGACTTCGTGTAAAAGATTTATCAGACCTAATTTACTCAGGAAATCATGATAAAAAGATTGATTTTGCAGAGGTGAAATTAGTTTTATCTCATGATCCGCCCATATTGGAAAAATTTAAAGATTATGAGGAAATTTCTATAATAAGAAGATTTTATAGAGATGGTGAGGGAGAATTTTATATAAATCAAAGACCTTGCAGGTTAAAGGATATTCAATTTTTATTCTTGGATTTGGGAATCAATCCACAAAGTTTTGGAATCATAGATCAAGGGGAAGTTAACAAATTTTTAGAGATTTCTCCTAAAGAAAGAAAAAAATTTTTAGAAGATCTGGCTGGAGTATCTAAAATTAAGGTTACTGAAGAAGAAACAGAAAAGAATTTAAAGGAAACAGAACTCAATTTGGTTCGGCTAAAAGATATATTATTAGAAGTAGAAAAACAGTATAATCATCTTAAATCTCAAGCTGAAGAGGCTAAAAGATACTTAAGTTTGAAAGAAGAGTTGAAAGTTTTATCAAAGCGAAGGATTAAATATTTGTACATAAAAACCAAAAAAGAAAAAGAAATTATTTTAGAAAATCAAAATAGATTAAAATTATTATTACTTGATTTAGATAAAAAAATAAGTGAATTTGAGGAAGAAGAAAAAGAGCTTTATAAAAAACTTGTAGAATATGAAAGAATGTTTAAAGATTTAAAGAATGAAAAGGAAGAAAAGGAAAAGGATTTAAAAAAATTAAAAAATGAAATAGCTGAATTATATAATGTGGAAAAGGAAATTGCTGTTAAATTAGAAAAAGAAAAGATAAAAATGAATACGGAAATAAAAAGAAAGGAAGAGCTTTTAACACAAGAAAAAGTATTGAATAGTGAAATAAAAAATAAAAAAATAAAGGAAGGTGAAATTGTAAAGAATTTAGAAAGATTAAAAAGTAACTACGAAGATTTAACACAAAAAAATCATATTCTAAAAAAGAAATTGCAAGCTATAAAAAAGGAAATAGAGAATTTTTCTAAAGAGATTTTAAAGTTAAAAGAAAGGGGAAATTTTTTAAAAAATGAAATAGATAAACTAATTAAAGAAAAGGAAAAAATTTCAAAAGAAAAAGAAAATATGAATAAAATTGTTGAAAAATTGGTAAATGAAGAAAAGGTGCTGGAACAACTGATAAATACTAAAGAGGAAGAATTATTAAAGATCGAAGAGGAACTTGAAAATTTAAGACAAATGGAAGCTCAGAGAAAGAACGATTTAGAGGAAATTAAAACCAAAAAAATGTATTATAATACTCAACTAAAAAACTTAGAAAATAATTTAACATTGCTTAATAACATTATTAAAAAAGAAGACATAGATCCTAAATGGAAAGATAGAACTTTAGGTAATTTTCTTAACTTAGATGTGGAAAAATTGTCTTTATTAGAAAATTTTTATGGTGATCTCTTAAAAGCTATTCTCATAAATAGTTTAGAGGAAATTAAAGAAATAGGAAATGCTGAAGGAAAAAATTACATTTTTATTTTAAAAGAAAATCTTAATAAATTGCCTCTTGAGATTACTGATATTGAAAATTTAAAAGCTTTACCAAGTAATATAAATAAATTTCTCTATGCCTTTAAAGACAAACTTTTATTTACTCCCTATGGTTTTATTCTTAAAGTAAATGTGAGGAAAAAAGGCTATTATAGTCTACAAAAAGAAATAAATGAACTTAAAGAACAATATACTTTAATAGAAAAAAGTGTAAAGGAACTAAATTTAAAGGAAAAGGAGAATTTGTCAAATATACAAAAAATAGAAGAAGAAATAAAAAACCTAACTTTAAAAAAATCAAAAATTCAAGAAGAGCTCAAAAAGTTCAACCTTACTTTAAACCAAATAAATCAACAAAAGATAAGATGGGAGGAAAATTTGAGAGGTTTAAGTGAGTTAATACAGAAAAATAAAAATGAGCTTATACAAAAGGAAAGGGAATTTAAAGAAATAGAGGAAAAAAAAGATAAATTTATCTTACAAGAGGAGAAACTAAAAAAGCAAAGAGAGGAGCTTGAAAAAGAATTTAGAATAGCAGAGAAAGAGTTAATAGATAAAGAAAAGGAAATTATATCCTTAGAAAAAGACTTGATAAAGATAAAAACAGAAAAGGAAGAATTACTAAAGAGATTAACCGGAATAGAAAAAGATTTAGAAAGGGCTGATAAATTTATAAAAGATTTTAATTATAGAAAGGAACTTCTTATGAATGAATTAAATTATTTGAAAGAGAAATTAAAACAAAGAAAAAGCAGAAAAGAAAAGTTACAATCTGAATATAACTATATTTTGGAAAAATATGAAGTCTTAGAAGAGAAAATAGCAGAGACAAATAGAAATTTAAAAATAATTTTGGAACAAAAGAAAAATTTTGAAAAAGAAAAAGATAATCTTAATAAGCAAGTTTATAATCAAGAAATTAAATTAGCTGAGTTAAATTTAGTACTTGACAATTTAAAAAAAGAATGGCTTGAGTGGAAAGAAGGATTAGAGTCTATTGAGAATGACTTAGAAGAAATAGAAAGTTTAAATTATCAGATTTTAATAAAAAGAATTGAGGAGGTTAAGGAGGAGTTAAAAGGCTTTCAAGAGGTTAATTTAGCAAGTATTAGAGAATTTGAGGAAGTTTATAAAAGATATCAAGATTTAAGTCGGCAAAAGGAGGATTTAGAAAAGGCCATAACTGATTTAAGGGAAGTCTTAAAAGTGTTAAGGGAAAAGGCAAAAACTAAACTTATAGAAACAATGGCCATTGTAAATGAAAAATTATCTGAAATCTTTCCATTTGTTATAGAAGGTGGTAGGGCTAATCTTTATTTTACTGAAGATGATCCTCTTAAGGCTGGGATTGACTTAAAGATTCAACTGCCCCATAAAAATATCAAGCATATTAACATGTTATCGGGTGGAGAAAAATCTCTTTGTGTTATTGCATTACTTATAGCTTTTTATCTCGCAAAACCTGGACCCTTTTGTATATTGGATGAGGTAGATGCAGCGCTCGATGAGAAAAATTCTCTTATGTTTATAAGATTATTAAAAAAAATTAAAACTTTATCTCAAGTGATATTAATAACCCATAATCCTAATGTTATGAAAGAGGTAGATACTTTAATTGGCGTGACTATGGAAGAAAAGGGAGTTTCTAAAATTATTAAGTTGGAAGTGGATGGCCTATAAAAGAGATTACAAATAAGTTTCAGATAATTGGGATAAGG
>JBKBRL010000118.1:0-3640 GCA_046292115.1 Caldimicrobium sp. | reverse complement strand
AATCTGGTTCATTTAATTTAATTATAAGGCTACCATTTAAACGGGAACGAAAAGCAGAATCAATATCTTTTAACTCTTGAGGTAATTTAAGGGAAGTAAAAAAAACCGTTTTCCCTTGATCTAAAAGATAATCTATTAAAAATGTTAGTTCTCTTTGAGTATAACCCTTGCCTACCAAAAAATGAAGCCCATCTAAAAGCAGAAGGTCACAGTTTTTCTTGATGATTTCTTTAAAATTCTCAATTTGTCCTGCCTTAAGATATTTAAGTAAGTAGTTTAAAAAATCCTGAGCAGAGAAATAATAAATCCTTTCAAAACCTTTCTGTAAAAGTGCCCTACCAACTCCCTGAGTTAAATGGGTTTTTCCTAAACCATAATTTCCACAAAGATAAATAAAATATCCCCTGGGGTCATCTTCAACCAGACGACTGCAAACCTTGAAGGCTAACTCATTTGATTTGCCTACTACAAAGTCCTCTAAGGAATACTTATATGAAAACTTCCTCCCTATAACCTCAAGAGGATTAAAAGGGAGAAGCATCTGTTCTGCTTTCGGTGTCTCTTTTACTAAAAAATCATAACCGATAAGTCCTGCCTCTAAAGCTACCTTTTCTATATAGGATGAATAATTTTCTTTAAGCCAACCTTTAGTAAACTCATTGGGAACTTCAATTATAAGCTTTCTATCCCTAACATACCCCTGCAACCCAGAAAACCATACATTATATATAGCCTCAGGGAGTTCCTCTTTCAATCTATCTTTTAAATATTCCCAATCCTGAAGATTTCGTCTCGCCATTTCATCGCACCCCACGATGAATAAAAAGTATTAAACGACCTTTCCCATAGTTATATTTGTATTTAATCCAAAAAAAGAAAATTGCAAAAAATTCTGTCACTTAATAAACACTTTAATGACTTTAGAGATTAGGAAAGAAAACATACATTAAATTAATAACTTATTAAAATAGACCTTTTAAAAGTAGATAGGATAAAAGGTTGAAAAGTAAATTTTTGTTTATGAAATTAGAACTTAAATCCGTACTTTTATAAAATCTCATTCAATCTCTTTTTTTCTTTAATTTTTAACTGTACTCGCTTTTTACATTGTATTAAAGATTTTTTTAAAAGTAATTATCTTTGAAAACAGGCTATAAAATGGCCCTCCCCTTTGGGAGTAAGCTTTGGGGTTGTCTTACGGCAAACTATAGAGGCTTCTCTACAGCGTAGATGAAATTCACAGCCCGCAGGTCTCATTAATGGGCTTGCAGGTTCACCCAAATTTTCATCATAAGATGGTGGCTGATTGGAAAAAGGATCAGGATAGGAGCGAAGTAAAAGCTGAGTATAGGGATGATGAGAAACCTTAGAAAAATGTTTCTTATTAAAGATTTCTATTACTTTTCCTAAGTACATTACTACTATTTTGTCTGCTAATTCTAAGGCTACTGGTAAGGAGTGAGTTATAAGTAAATAGCTGAGGTCATATTGGTTTTTTAAAGCTTTTAAAAGTGAGAGTACTTGACTTTGGAGTGTCATATCCAAAGCTGAGGTGGGTTCATCAAGAACAATAAGTGCTGGTTTTGTAAGAAGCACTCTGGCTAAGGCAACCCTTTGTCTTTGCCCTCCACTTAATTGGTGTGGATAAAGTTCTAACTGTTCTTCCTCCAGACCTACTTGTGAAAAAACTTCTAATATCTTCGCTAAGGCTTCTTTTCTTCCAATTCGAAAATTTAAAAAAAGAGGTTCTAATAAAATATCTTTTATCTTATAACGAGGATTAAGAGAGGCATAACTATCTTGGAATATGGCTTGAATTTTGGGTCTAAAGAGACGATAGTTTTTTTTATCTAATTTTTCTAAATTACTACCAAACCAAAAAACTTCGCCTCTCTGTGGTTTTTCTAAGCCCAATAAAAGTTTTCCTAAAGTACTTTTCCCGCATCCACTTTCTCCTAAAAGAGCAACTATTTCCCCTTTTAAAATTTTTAAGCTTACATCTAAAAGAACCCAAAAAAAAATCCTTTTATACCAATTGACTTTTATAGAATACCCCTTAAAAACATTTTTTACTTCTGCTATTATCTCTGTGTTATCCATATTGGTAACACCTAACATAATGTTCAGGCTCCACCTCAAGTAAGATAGGTTTCTCTTCTAAAGCTTTTTTACATGGATGGGTACACCTTTCGTAAAAACTACATAATGCTTCCAAAGGAAATCTTCTATTGGGAAAATCCATAGAAAATCCTTCTCTACCTGGATAGCAGGAAAAAAGAAGCCTTGTGTAAGGATGGAGAGGCCTTTGATAAAGTTCTTCTGTTCTTGCTGATTCTAAAATTTCACCTTTATAGTAGACCAAAATGCGCTTGGCAAGCCATCTTAAAATACCTAAATCATGAGTTATGAATATAATACTTAAATTTCGCTGCTGATTAAGATTTTTTAAAAGAGCGATGATTTGCAGTTGGATTGTTAAATCAAGGGCAGTTGTTGGCTCATCGGCAATGAGAATTTTAGGAGAACATATAATAGCCATAGCAATCATAACCCTTTGCCTTAGCCCTCCTGATAATTCATGGGGATAATTCTTTAATCTGAGGTGTGGGTCTGGGATCCCAACTTCTTGTAAGGTTTTAATCACAAGAGCAGTACTCTCTTTCCCCTTTAACCCAAGATGAAACTCTACTACTTCTTTTAGTTGATTTTCCACAGTTAAAACGGGATTTAAACTACTCAAAGGATCTTGGAATATTATAGAAATATCTTTACCCCGTATTCTGGTAAATTCATCTTCTTTAAGGGTTAACAAATTCTTTCCATTAAATATCACCTCACCACTATGTATTTGAAGATCCTTTGGTAAAAGGCCAAGAACAGTATAAGCTGTCAAAGACTTACCAGAGCCACTTTCTCCAAGAATTCCTAAAATTTCTCCAGGTTTTAAGAAAAAAGAAATATCCTTTAAAAGGACCTTTTCACTATTTTTGGCCTTTACTGTAAGATCTTTTATTTGAAGTAAATAAGACATTTGTTCATAAAGAAGAAGTATTAGCTCTTGGCACGCAAGAGTTTAAATTATCTTCACCCTCCTCCACAAGCCCTAAGCTCAGCTGCCATAATCTCATAGGGTGTAGCAGAGCGAACTTCTAAAATTTCTATTTTCATTAATACATTCTTTCCTGCTGCTGGATGGTTAAAATCTGCAATGATTTTGTCTCCCCTAACTTCTAATACTTTGAAAAAGGTCTTAGAACCATAAGGAGATACTTCTTCGTACCATTCTCCTGGTTTAACTTTTTCGGGGTGCTTAAGTGAAGAGAGCTCTATTTCTTTAACTAAGTAATTCAAATGAGGTCCGTAAGCTGAATTGGGAGGAATTATTACATCAACTGTTTCCCCTTGTTCTTTATCATAAATAGCTTTTTCAATAATACTGGGTATTGCTTCTCTTCCAAAAATAAAAGAAACTTCAAGAGGTCTTGAAAACCACTCAGGTGTTTTTTCTCCTTCTATTTCCATTTGGTATTTCAAACGAACAAATGTATCCTGTGCAACCTTCATAGCTTTCCTCCTTATATGTTTTTTATTAATATTAAATATTAAAGGTTTATGTTAACTATTTTTCATTAAAAAATCA
>JBKBRL010000117.1:0-3640 GCA_046292115.1 Caldimicrobium sp. | reverse complement strand
GATGTCCTCTAAAGGGCTTTAGGTTTAGTAATAGATTAAATCTTTTAGAATTTGTCAGAAGATAAAAGGGATGGCCAATTTGAGTGAGAGGAGAGGGGAGGTGATTGAAATCTTTACTGATGGCTGTTCTCTTGGAAATCCAGGACCAGGGGGATTTGCTGCCCTAATAAAAGAAGAGGGCAAAGAGGTTATTTTGCGTGGATCTGAACCTTATACTACGAATAACAGAATGGAGCTTCTTGCGGTGATAAAAGGTTTATCTTACTTGAAAGAGGAAAAATTTATTAAGCTTTACACAGATTCTGAATATGTACTTAGAGGCGCAACAGAATGGCTACCAAAGTGGAAAAGAAAGGGGTTTAGAGCCTCAGATGGTAAACCAGTAAAAAATAGAGATTTATGGGAGGAGCTTGACCGGTGGATAAATTATCATAAAGTAGTTTTTATTAAAATACCTGCCCATAGCGGGCACTTGGAAAATGAAAGAGTAGATAAAATTGCCAAGGAAGAGGCAAGGCGATGGAAAAAAAACTTTTAGTAGGAATAACTGGAGCAAGTGGAGCCATATATGCTTTAACTTTAATAGAAAAACTGAGAGCCTTGGGACAAAAGGTGGAGGTAATTATTACTGAGGCAGGAAAAGTGGTATGGAAGCACGAATTGGAGAAGCCTTGGTCCGTACTTAAAGACTATGTAGAAGAAGTATATGAGGAGAATGACATTTCTGCTCCACCAGCAAGTGGATCAAGCTCCTACGCTGGACTAATTATAATTCCCTGTAGTATGGGCACCTTAGCTGGACTTGCTACAGGACAAGCTCGTAATTTGCTCCTAAGAGCTGGAGATGTAATGCTAAAAGAACGAAAACCACTCCTCTTAGTTGTAAGAGAGACCCCTTTAAATTTTATTCACCTTCAAAATATGCTCAATGTTACCTTAGCAGGGGGCACAATCTTTCCTGCTATGCCAAGTTTTTATAATAAACCTAAAGATTTAGGGGAATTAATAAATGATTTTATTGATCGTCTTTTGCAATTTTTAGGAATATTTAACAATCCCAAGCCATGGCAAGGGATTAGGACTTGATAAATTTTAAAAATTAGATTATAAAGAGGTCAGATTGATTTGTAAGGACTGAGAAAAAATCCTATAAGGAGGTGGAAATGAGAATTCCTGAGGACAGACTTTATACAGAAAAGCATCTTTGGGTAAAGAAAGATAAGAAAAAAACGGTAAAAATTGGAATTACAGATTATTTTTCTGCTAAAGAAATTGAAATTATAGACATTGATTTGCCTGAAGAGGGAGAGGAATACGAAAAGGAGGATATCTTTGGAAGTCTTGAAAGTGTAGAGGAAGTGTTTGACCTATCAATGCCTGTTTCCGGGATAATTACTGCAGTAAATGAAAAGGTATTAGATGATGTGGATATATTAAACGAGGATCCCTATGAGGAGGGATGGCTCGTAAAAGTAGAAATGACTAATGCGCAAGAATTGGAAGACCTTCTAAGACCAGAGGATTATGAAATAAAAGTTTCAGAGGAAATTGAAGACTTTGTTCCAGAAAGGTTGCTTGAAGAAGAGGAATAATGTATGTGGGCTATTGTTTTTCCTGGACAGGGATCACAATATGTAGGTATGGGGAAAGATTTTTATGAAAATTTTCAAAGGGCAAGGGAAATCTTTGAGCAGGGGGAGGATTTAACTGGGCTACCTCTAAAAAAACTCATTTTTGAGGGACCTCTTGAGGAACTATCTTTGACAGAGAATCTTCAGGTTTCTATAACTGTTGTGAACCTTTGTATTTTTGAGGTCTTCAAAGAATTAATTGGGGCAAATTTTGAAAAAATTCAATCTGTTGCAGGACACAGTTTGGGAGAATTTAGTGCTCTCTATGCTGCTAAAGTACTTACCCTTCGTGATACTCTTCTTGCTGTAAAAAAGCGGGGAGAACTTATGGGTAGAGCAGGGAAGGATAACCCCTCTGGGATGTATGCGATTATTAATTTTTCTACAGAAAGACTAAATGAGATAATAGAGAATGCTTCAGGACTTGTCATAATTTCAAATTTTAACTCTCCTAAACAGGTAGTTATAAGTGGGGAAGAACCAGGGCTTAGCCTTGTGGCTGAAAAGGTAAAAGCAGAGGGTGGAAAAGTGGTGAAGTTGAAAGTGAGCGCAGGCTTTCACAGCCCCTTAATGAAGGAAGCTGAAGCGGAATTTTCAGCTTTTTTAGATACCCTTAATTTTAATGAAGCGAAAGTTCCCTTTGTAAGTAATGTAAGTGCGGAGTTTGAGAGAGAGGTAAGTAGGATTAAAGAACTAATGAAAAAACAAATTACCTCTCCAGTTAGATGGATAGAGGTTGTGGAAAGAATTTATTCTCAAGGTATTACAACTTTTATTGAACTTGGACCAAAGCCCATCTTAAAAGGACTAATTTCACAAATTCTCCAAGATAAGCCCTTTAACTGCTATACTGTAGAAAATGTGAAGAGTTTGGAAGAGACTATAAAGGAACTCACTTAAAAGATGTCTTTTAAAATATTAGAGGATCGTTGTAAGGGTTGCGGTATTTGTATTGAATTTTGTCCCAAAAAAGTGCTTACCTTTTCAGAAAAAAGGAATGTCTTCGGGTACAAAGTGATTTCCCTTGCTGATCCAAAAGAGTGCACTCTTTGTGGGATCTGTTATCTTTTGTGCCCAGAAGTTGTTTTTGTTGAGAAGGAGGAGGCTTTTGGAAAATAAAAAGGTATTTGTTAAAGGTGTTGAGGCAATTGCGTTAGGTGCTTTAGAGGGTGGTTGCCGATGTTATTTTGGATATCCTATAACCCCTCAGAATGAAATTCCAGAAATAATGAGTTATGAACTACCTAAAAGAGGAGGAGTTTTTTTGCAGGCAGAATCAGAAACCAGTGCTATTAATATGGTGCTTGGAGCAAGTGCCACTGGAATAAGGGTTATGACAAGTTCCTCAAGTCCAGGGATCTCATTAATGAGCGAAGGATTTTCCTATTTGATTGCCTTAGAGCTTCCTTGCGTTGTGGTGAATGTAATGAGAGGAGGTCCGGGTCTTGGTGGAATTGAAGCTTCTCAAGGTGATTATTTTCAGGCTGTAAAAGCCCCAGGTCATGGGGATGGAAAATTTTTAGTTTTAGCCCCCTATTCCTGCGAAGAAGCCTACACTCTTACTGCGAAAGCCTTTGAGTTAGCTGATAAATATAGAAACCCCGTTATGATCCTTTCTGACGCTATACTTGGGCAAATGAAGGAACCTTTGGAGCTAAAGCCCCTTGAGGTAAAAGAGATTTCTAAAGATGAATGGGCGCTAACTGGAGCAAAGGGAAGGCCTGCAAGGGTAATAAGAAGTCTTTTTCTCGATTCAAAGGAGTTAGCTGAGAGAAATCTTAAATTAAAGGCAAAATATAAAGCTATGGAAGAGGAAATACGATATGAGGAAATTTATAATGGGGAAGAGGAGGTTATCGTTATTGCCTTTGGGTCAATGGCAAGGCTTTGTAAAGAAGCAGTTTTTAATTTGCGAGAAAAGGGCTATAAAGTAGGATTTTTTAGACCCATTACCCTTTTTCCCTTTCCCCAAAAAGCCCTTCAAAGGTTAGCTTCTGGCAGAAAAAAAA
>JBKBRL010000116.1:0-3687 GCA_046292115.1 Caldimicrobium sp. | reverse complement strand
GGTAGCATATCCCTTTCCTTTAGGCCAAGGTACTTTATCTTTTGATAAATAATAGGAGTTAGGATCAGAGCAGAGCCATCGTTGGCAAAGAAGGCAGATATAAGAGCACCAAGGAAGATAATATACAAAAATAGCTTTAGACCGTTACCCCTTGCGAGACGCATCATATGAAGAGCGGCCCATTCAAAAAAGCCTATCTTATCAAGTATGATGGATATGAAAATAATTCCCACGAAAGCAAGCGTAGGGTCCCAAACTATCTGAACAACCCTAAGAACATCCTCAAAGGATACAACACCCAAAACTATACTTAACAAAGCACCAAAGGTGGCACTATAGCCTATGCCTATTTTTCTTGGCTGCCTTATAACTAAAAAAAGGGTGAGTAGAAATATAGCTATGGCGAATATATGCATGGAGCTATTATTTTAAACCATCTTTTTTGAAGTTTTAGATATTTTTTTGGAAATTAATTTTCATAGAAATTTAGTTTTAGTAAAAATCCTTTTTTTCACTCAATGTATAATTTTTACAATGCATGGGTATATAGTTAGCCTTCTTCTCCTTTTGGCTTTTTTTATTACCCTTCTTTCCTATCCATTTAGCGACCAACTGGTTCTTAAAGAATCCATCTTTGTCTTTTGGTTAAGCTTCTTACGTATATCCACCTTTGTTCTTGCTTTCTTCTTAGTTATTGCAATCTTAGTAATGGGTAGTCGCTTCACCAGCAAAAGGTTTTACTTTTTTGCCCTGTTTTTTGTGGCATCCTTAATTCCAGACTTTTTCCATATACTATTTTTTCCTTTCCTTCCAGATTTTATAACTAAGAATATAGAGAGTAAAGCAGGTTATCTCTTCTTGCTATCAAATAGCCTTGCTATATTGTCCTTTTATGTACTTGTCTTTTACTACAACATTGAAAAATGGTTGTCCTTGACAATTTTTAATGTTTTATTAATTCTTTCTTTTTTAACTTCTTTTGGTATTATATTTTTATATCCTATACTGCCATCCCTTTACCTTGTGAGCACTGAACAACCCTTCTATAGCCCACTTTATAGTCTTTATAGTTTAGTAAGTATTGCCCTTTATGGTTTTTTAATGTTTTATGTTTTAAAAAACAGGGTTTTAGAGGAAAGTGCTTGGTATCTTTTTGGCGTTTTTGGTTTTTTATCCCTTTCTTCTTTTAGTTTAATTTTTCATAAACACCCTTATGACTTTCAGGCAATATTAGCTTCCATAGACAGGCTTATAGCTTACATACTTCTTACTTATGTGATTATGTATAACAATGTTAGAAAAGTGGCTATTAGAGTTATAGATGAAGTTTCTGATCTTCTTGAGGAGATATTAAAAGTAGATCCTATAAAATACAAAGACGCAATTTATATAGGCTTTAAAAAGGATTTTAGTAACTTTGTAAAGACCATACTACTCTATGATTTGGAAACCTATAAGCTGTTAGGTATAGTTTCTGGTCCAGAGGAAATAGAAATACCAAAAATTGATTTAGAAAGAATTAAAAAATTGGTAAAGGATTTTGGAGGTTATTACTCTGAAGGGGAATTTCACTACAAAGTCTATAAAAACTACTTGTTTGTAAGTCATTTAAAATCCAATCCAGAAAGTCCTATAGCTAGAATACACATAACTAACTTAGAAGTTCTTATGCTTGGCTTTCTTTTAGAGTGGATAAATTTTAAAAAGCTAATGGATGAAAAGACAAAGGAAATAGAAAGGCTATACCTTCTTTTGCAAACTTCTGAGTATGTTACACAAGCTTACAACGATATAGATATCTTCTCAAAAAGAGTAGTAGAAAGGCTTGATTATACTCTAAAAATGGATGGAAGCTTCTTTTATATCTGGGACAAAAATGAAAATAGTTTAGAAAGGATAATTTTCTCCAATAGCTGCTTGGAAAACTTCTCGGATTCAAAAGTTTACGAGCTTTTATGGGATATTATAAAAAGCCCAGAGGCTTGTGATATTAAAGCAAATTATATGTATTGTAAATTTGATGAGAATTTATACAATGTTGGAATTGTGGGCTTAAAAAGATCCGATGGCTTTGACAAAGAGGATTTCTTTCTCTTTAGAACCATAGGTAATCAGGTCTTTAGCTTGGTAAAAATCATAAAAGTTATAGAAGACCTTGAAAGGGCTCATAGCCATATTATGTTTTTAACAAAATACGACTCTCTTACTATGCTTTATAACAAGAAAACCTTTGAAGAATTTCTGGAAAGGGAAATAGAAAAATCAAATATAGCTGGAGAACCTTTATGCATAATTTTTATGGATGTGGATAATTTCACTCTAATAAACACTGCCTATGGGTACCACGTAGGGGATGTGGTTTTAAGGCATATTGGAGATATTTTAAAGAAAAAGATAAGAAAGAGTGATATTGCAGCGAGGGTGGGTAAAGATGAATTCTGTATTCTCTTACCTAATACGAATAGAATGATGGGAAAACAGATTGCAGAAGAAATACAACAGGGAATTATGGATAATCCTTTGGTATTTGGAGATAGGGAAATACATATCAGCCTTACCATGGGCGTCTTGGTTTATCCCTATGATGCCAAAAAGAAGGAGGAGATCCTTCTTCTTGGTGAATCTCTTTTAGCCTTTGCAAAAAGGAGAGGTAGAGGTAGAATTGAAGCCTTTGAAGAAGAGGATATAAAGGAGAAGGTTCATGCACACCTTAAAAGAATTGAAGGTAGAATACTTGAAGCTTTTGAAAAAAGGGCGGTTGAGGTCTTTTTGCAAGAGATAGTCAGCCTTTATGATAAGGAGGTAGCCTTTGAGGCTCTTATGAGACTAAAGGTTGATGATGAATTATTGCCTGCTGGAAGTTTTATATATTTAGCTGAAGAAACAGATGTAATCAAAGATCTTGATAGGGTGTTGCTTGAGAAGCTCTTTCAAAAAATTTCTACCTTGGGGAATGGATTTAAGTTTTTTATTAATCTTTCTCCAAAGGAACTTACGGAGGAATTCATAGATTTTGTTGTTCTTACTGCAGAGAAGTATAGAGTAAAACTCCAAAATATTGTTTTTGAAATTACAGAAAGGGAAGCAATTCAAGATATGGGTAAAGTAGTTGCTTTTGTTAAGGATCTAAAATCTGCGGGCTTTAAGTTTGCCCTTGATGATTTTGGAGGGGGTTATGCATCCTTTATCTATCTTAAATATTTACCCGTGGATTTTCTTAAGATTGATGGTGAGTTCATAAAAAGTATTAGAAGGTCTTCTATTGATAGGGTTTTTGTTAAGGGTATCATAAATATAGCAAAGGAGTTAGATATAAAAACTGTGGCGGAATATGTAGAGGATGGTGAAACTATGGAATTGCTTCATAATCTTGGTATTGATTATGCTCAAGGATATTACATAGGTAAGCCAGAGCCAATGGAGGAAAAACTTCAAAAGTTCTTTTCCACAGACGAAGTCCAATTGTCTGAAGGAAAAGATTAACAAAAAGGGTCATAAGGGTGGTGTATAAAGTAGCCTTGTACCAAAAATCCATGGGATAAACCCTTATAAGCATGTCCTCATCAAAAAACTTCCAAGAGTAGGGATCAAAGAAAAGGTCATGAAAAGCTACAAAAATCCATTCGTAGTTTATCAAAGAGGCAAAAAATACAAAAAGGGCAAAAAGTTCAAGGAACAAGCTACCAA
>JBKBRL010000115.1:0-3709 GCA_046292115.1 Caldimicrobium sp. | reverse complement strand
TAACCTTAAGCCTAATGGAGAGAACCTACAGAAACTGCTTTTTACACATTTATCATAATATCTTTTAGCTTATCTAAATTATCTAATGCCTTCCCTGCACCTAAGGCTACGCAGAGAAGAGGATCTTCAGCAATTTTTACAGGAAGGCCAGTTTCTTCAGAGATATAACGATCCAAGTTTTTTAGTAAAGCTCCACCACCAGTAAGGGTAATTCCTCTGTCAACAAGATCAGCTGCAAGCTCTGGAGGAGCAATTTCTAAAATTTCTTTTATTGCTCTCAATATAGCATCAACGGGTTCTTTAATGGCCTCTTGAATCTCCTTTGAGGTAATAGTGATGGTCTTAGGAATACCAGAGATGAGATCTCTTCCTTTTATTTCCATAGTTTCGTAAAGTTCATCAGGAAGGATATTTCCAATTTGAATTTTAATATGTTCTGCAGTAGTTTCTCCAATTAGGAGATTATACTTTCTCTTTACATATTGAATAATTGCCTCATCAATTTTATCTCCAGCTACTTTTATGGAATGAGCTACTACAATACCACCTAAGGAAATTATGGCAACTTCAGTAGTTCCTCCGCCAATGTCTACTATCATATTGGCGACAGGTTCAGTAATAGGTAATCCAGCACCAATGGCAGCTGCCATAGGTTCCTCTATGAGGTAAACTTCCCTTGCCCCTGCACTTTCAGCGCTTTCTTTCACTGCCCTTCTTTCCACCTTGGTTGTTCCAGTAGGCACACTAACAATTATGCGAGGCTTAACTAAAAAGGATCTATTATGCACCTTTTGAATAAAATAACGAATCATAGCCTCTGTAACCTCAAAATCTGCAATTACCCCTTCACGAAGGGGCCTTATTGCTTTAATTGTACCTGGGGTTTTTCCTAACATTTTTTTGGCTTCTTCCCCTACAGCAACAACCTTTTTATAGCTCCCATCTTCTTTTATAGCTACCACTGAGGGCTCTTTAAGTATGATGCCCTTTCCTTCTAAATAAATTAGCGTATTTGCTGTCCCTAAATCTATGGCTAAATCCTTAGAAAGAATTTTAAAGAGTTTTCCAAACATTAAGCCCACCCCTTTTAGATTAATTTTTAAAGCCTTTTTTAATTTTAATCCCTAAGTTTGAAATTTAAAGCGGAGAACTTTAGTAAATAATGATTACCCCTTAACATAGCAAGAATAAGCCCTCACTATCCTTTTCCGTGGCTCGCTTATTTTGAAATAAAATTAGAAAGAGAGAGCACGAGCAGTGAGATTTGAAATGAAAAAAGATGTATTAAATTTTACACCATGATAGAGGATGTGTTAGAAAAGGTCCTTATAAGGGTTAAAAAGCCTTCTCGTTATTTAGGTAGAGAGCCATATTTTCAGTATAAAGATTGGGATAGTGCCAAGCTACGAGTTTGTTTTTGCTATCCAGATTTATATGAAGTTGGTAGGTCCTACTTAGGCATAAATATTCTAACTGCATTAGTAAATAGCACCTCCTTTTTTTTAGCAGACCAATGCTATGCCTGTGCTCCAGATTTTGAAGAGGCTCTAAAGAAAGCAAACATCCCCCTTTTAAGCTTAAATTACAAAAAGCCTCTAAAAGAGTTTCATCTAATAGGTATTACCTATGCTTACGAATTACTTGTTACTAATATTTTCCAAATTTTAGACCTCTCTGGTATTCCCTTTAAAGCAGAGGATAGAGATCTAAGATATCCCCTTCTTCTTGCAGGTGGGCCCTGTGTGGGCAATCCTGAACCTATAGCTGACCTTTTTGATGCCATACTCTTTGGGGACGGTGAGGAAGCCCTGCTTGAAATTTTACAAACCCTTGAAAAGGCTTTTAAAGAAAATTTAAAAAAGGATCAAATTTTGTCCCAATTGATGAAAATTGAGGGTGTCTACATTCCACAGTTTAAAAATTCAGTAAAAAGAAGAATATATTTGTGGCAAAGGGAGGAATTCTGTTATCAAGAGAGCCTTCCTGTAGTCCCCTTAGTCCATGACAGAGTTTCCATTGAAATTTCTCGAGGATGCACCAGGAGTTGTAGGTTCTGCGAAGCAGGATTTTATTACAGACCTGTAAGAGAAAAAGATCCTCAAAGGATTCTTGAAGAAATAAAATGGGCTTTTGAAAAAACAGGCTTTCGTGAAGCCTCTCTTATGTCTCTTTCAACTGGTGATTATTCCTCCATGGAACTTTTAATTGACCTACTAAATAAAGCGTTTTATAAGGATTCAAGAGAATTTGTTTTTTCTCTTCCCTCTCTTAGAGTGGGAAGTTTAACCCCTAAGCTACTTGAGTTTATAAAAAAAGGACGCACTTCCACCCTTACCCTTGCCATAGAGGCAGCTTCAGAAAGATTAAGAGCTTTTATTAATAAGGATATAAACATAGAAGATCTATACAAGGATCTCTCTTTAGCAAGAGATTATGGTTTTAGACGAGTTAAGCTTTATTTTATGATAGGGTTGCCTACAGAACAAGAGGAAGATTTAAGAGATATGGTTTCCCTCTATAAAGCTTTAAAAAAACAATTTAGAGAGATAGATTTTTTATTTTCAGCCTCTATATTTGTGCCAAAGCCCCATACCCCTTTTCAATGGGAAAGACAAATTAATCTACAGGAAGCTACAGAGAAAATAACCTTTTTAAAAAAACGGTTAGGAAAACATATAAAGGTGCATAACCCAAAGCAAAGTCTTCTTGAGGGAGTTATAGCAAGGGCTGGAAGAGAGTTATATCCCTTTCTTGAGGAGGTGTATAAAAAAGGTGCTCGTCTTGATTCCTGGCAAGAGTATTTTAATTTCTCCCTTTGGGAGGAAAGCGCAAAAGAGAAGGGAATAAGTTTTGAGTATTATCTCCGAGAAAGAGATGTTGAAGAGCCACTTCCCTGGGATCATTTCAATGTAGGTGTTAAAAAGGAATTTTTAATAGCAGAAAGAAAAAGAGCCTATCAAGGTTTATATACCAAGGATTGTAGATGGAATCCCTGTGTAAAGTGTGGTGTCTGTGGGAATAAAATTAGAAATTACCTTTTTGCTGAGAAAAATAATATTCTGCTCAGTGAAGCCGATCAAGTAGAGGGTCAGGCTCGTGAAGGACTAGAAGTAAGAAACATCTTTAAGTCTATAGACTATTGGTATCTAATCAAATATGATAAAAGAGGATTGGCTAAATTTTTGTCAAATTTAGAATTTTTGAATCTTCTGGAAAGGATTTTAAGAAGAGAGGGCATCCCACTTTCTTATACTCAAGGATTTAATCCGCATTTTAAACTCCTTTGTGGAGAGGCAAGTCCTGTGGGAGTTGAAGTGATAAATGATTCCTTATGCCTTGCCTTAAGAAGCAAAATTTCTGAAGAGAAATTGAAAGATTTTGAAATTTACCAGGGGGCCACAATAAGGAAGTGTGAATTTATAGGAGAAAGAAAGCCTCAGTTAAAAAAGAGAAAAGTTCTTTATAAATTTATTATAAACGAGCAAAGTGAAGGAGATAGCTTGCAAGAAAGAATTTCTCTCTTAAGAGAAAAGAGTAAGCTTGAGGTAAGAATGGATAATGGGGAGATTCAAATTTTGGTAAAGGAGGGAGAGATATCTATTTTGAGAATTTTAAAAGAATTATTAGACACAGAGGAGCCACTTCTTGCAGGAAAATTAATAAAGATTTATTTAGAGGATATTGTATAGAAGCGCTGTAATCATGAAAG
>JBKBRL010000009.1:0-11098 GCA_046292115.1 Caldimicrobium sp. | reverse complement strand
GAAAGCAAAATGGAACTACCTGTTATTACCTTTTCTGCTCTTAAATATGAACCAGAACTTAGAAAAAAAGATATAGAGGCATGGCGAACTCTTTATCATAGAGAGGTTTTAAAAAGACTTTCAGAAGAAATTGATTTTGGAATGTTAGCAGGTTATATGTGGATAGTATCTCCAGAGTTTTGTGATAAACTCTTTCTATTAAATCTACATCCAGCCTTGCCAGGTGGACCAAAGGGCACTTGGCAAGAGGTAATTTGGCAATTAATTAGTGCCCGGGCAAGGGAGACGGGGATTATGATTCACAGGACAACGCCAGAATTAGATGAAGGGCCTCCATTGACTTTTGTCAGATTTTCCTTACAAAGTGAGGAATTTATTCCTCTTTGGAAAAATACAGAGAAAATTCTCCTAAAATATCATTTAAATGGCTTAATAAAATTGGAAGGAGAAAAGAATGAGCTTTTTAGAAAAATCAGAGAAGAAGGAGTAAAAAGGGAACTTCCTTTTATAGTTTGGACTTTAAAATATTTTGCAGAAGATAAGATTAGAGTTGATGACCCAGAATTACCTATAGATTTGACATGGGAGGTTGAAAGGTATCTAAAGATAGGTAAATTTGAATAAAAAGAATAAAAGGAGGTTATGATGAAAAAATCCTTAAGTTTGATGGCTATTATAGTAGGGTTACTTATGGGGTGTATGACTAACGAGGAGATGAAGAGTCTAAAAATTAAACTTATAAATTTAGAAACAGTAACTCAAAGCCAAGAGGAAAAAATAAAACAGCTGGAAAAAAATATGGCAGAGTTAGAAAAAAGGATTGATGCTAATATATCCCAAAAATTTATGCAGGTTCAGAGTAAACTTTTAGTAGATTTGGAAGACCTTCGGAAGGAAGTAGTTGCACTTCAAGGAAGAGTGGACGAACTTACTTTTCAACAGGAAGGAGAAAGAAAAACACAACTTAAAGCCATAGAAGACTTAAGAACTCGTCTTGAAACGATGGAGGTTAAAATTAAGGAAATGGAGGATAAAATTAAGGAAGTAGAAAATAAGGTATTAGAAAAACTTTCAAAGGAATCGTCAACAACTCATGAGGAGATGACTAAAAATGAAAAAAAAGATGATTTAAAGGAGGAAGAGCTTTATCACAAAGCCTATAGTCTTTTTAGTAAAGGAGACATTAAAGGAGCGCGAAGCCTCTGGGAGGAGTATCTTAAGCGCTTTCCAAAAGGAAAATGGGTGGGACAAACCTTTTTTTACATAGGGGAGACCTATTTTAAAGAAAAAGATTATGAGGCTGCTATTCTTTCTTATCAAAAGTTAATTGATTTACCTGAGCCCAATCCACTTAAACCTAAAGCAATGCTAAGACAAGCAGATGCTTTTTTAAATTTAAAAGATAAAAAAGCAGCAAAAATTTTATACAGAAGAATTCAACAAATGTTTCCAGGTACCCCTGAGGCTAAAGAAGCTGCAAATAAACTTAAAGAGTTAAAGTAAATTCCTGAGACACTGCGCTTTCCTCTTCTTTTTTTATTAAACCTGCTCTATAGGGATTTATAGTTACTACAGGAATAGGAGAATTTTTGACTACACCTTCTGCCACACTTCCAAAAAGAATCTTGTCAAGTCCTTTTCTACCATGTGTTCCCATAACAATAAGGTCTGCCCCCTTTTCTTTAGCTACTTTTAGAATGGTCTCTACAACATCGCCCCTTTCGATAATTGATTCTGCGTTAGGAAAATCAGAAAAATGGGTCTTCATAAATTCATCCATGGTCTTTTTTGCACCTTCTAAAAGAGTATTTTCAAGTTCTGTTAGCGCTTGAACGCTTACATATATGCCTTCATAGCCAGAAAGACTTTCCAATATGTAGGTAACAATTATTTTTGCCCCTAATTGTTTAGCAAAATCTTTAGCCCATTTAACTATTACAGGAGCAACATCTGAAAAATCAACTGGTACTAAAAGGGTTTTAATTTCTGCCATAATTCCCTCCTTAATTTCATATTTTTCTCTATATATTATAATAGGTTTTTTTATAATAAAGTCAAGGAAATTTTTTCTATTAAAAATTTTAGTTTTCTATTTCTACTTTATAATCCATTTGAACTTGAATTATCAATTTTTATTTTTTTAATTATGGAATAAGACATAAATTTTAACTTAGATTAAATAACTTTTAAAATTTTAAAAAAGAATTATGATAATAACTATGAGGGGATCCTTTATGGAAGCTATAGAGGCTGTTAAACATAACCTTAAATACTTAGAAGAGCTTGGTTTTAGCTATATACCTTTTTTCCAAGAATTTAAAAATCAATATGTAAAGGGAAAAATTTTTCAGGAAGATAGTCTTAGCTCTTTATTTGAGATAATAAAACATTGTAAAGACTGCAATTTACATAGAATTAGAAGGCAGCCTGTCTTAGAAGAAAATTTTGAAAATAAAAAGCTAATGCTTATAGCAGACTATCCCGATAGTGAAGATGATTACTATGGAAAGCCCTTTGCCGGTTCTCTTGGGGAGTTATTACAGAAAATGCTTTTTAGTATAGGCTTGAGAAGGGAAGATTTTTATATAACTTTAGCAGTGAAATGTAAGCCCAGTGCTGGGAAAGTACCAGAGGATGAAGAGATTCAGGCTTGTCAAAAATATCTTTTCAAGGAGATAAAGCTTTTAAAACCAAAGCTAATTTTAGCCTTAGGTTTTATACCACCAAAAATTTTTTTAAATGAACCTACTCATCTTTCCTCATTAAGAGGTAACCCCTATCCCTATAAAGGAAGTACTATTATATTTACTTATCATCCCTCGTACATTCTTAAAAACCCCCATGTGAAAAGATTAATTTGGGAAGATTTAAAGTGCTTTAGGAGCTTTTATGAAAAGATGCCTTAAGTATGTAGCGATTTTTTTCTTTTTTAGCCTTTTTGTGAAAGAGCTTCATGCTCAAAGAAACACTGTATTTGTTATGAGAGTTGAGGGGGCTATAACTCCTGTGACAGCAAATTTTATAAGCTACGGGTTAAATTATGCTTCCGAGAAAAAAGGAAAAGCTCTTATTATTGAACTTGACACCCCAGGGGGGTTAGTTGAGTCAACGAGAGAAATTGTAAAAGAAATTTTGCAAAGTGAGATACCAATTATTGTTTATGTTAGTCCTCAAGGTGCAAGAGCAGCCTCAGCAGGTGTATTTATTTTATTAGCAAGTCACTTAGCAGCTATGGCTCCTTCTACTCATGTTGGAGCAGCTCATCCCGTTGAACTGAGTGGTAAAGCAGACCCTAAGATGATGGAAAAAGTAGCAAACGACTTAGCAGTCTGGGCAAAAAACTTAGCTGAAACAAGAGGAAGAAATGCTGAATTTGCAGAACTTGCAGTGAAAAAAAGTAAAAGCATCACTGAAAAAGAAGCTCTCTCTCAAAAAGTAATTGAAATCATAGCTACGGATCTAAAAGATTTAATAGCTCAAGCCCATGGAAAGAAGGTTAAAGTAAAAAACGCTGAGATTATTCTTTCTCTAAAAGAAGCATCCATTGAATACATAAAAGAAGATTTTAAAACGAGATTTTTTAAAATCCTTGCCAACCCAAATTTAGTTTATTTTCTTCTTATGTTAGGGCTTCTGGGGATATATTTTGAGTTATCTCATCCTGGAGCTATATTTCCTGGAGTTTTTGGAGCAATTTGCTTAATTTTAGCATTTTTAGGATTAAGTATTTTACCTATGAATTATGCAGGTCTTGCTTTAATATTGCTCTCTGGGCTTCTTTTTTTCTTAGAAACTCAAGTAACCTCTCATGGCCTACTAACTATCGCTGGTATCATATCCCTTCTTTTGGGTTCCCTCATTCTCTTTGGAAATAACCCACCTGCCCTAAAGGTTTACACTCCCTTTCTTTATACAGTTGTTTTTATCTTTGCCTTACTCTTTGGTGTCATTACTTACCTTGCTATAAGAGCAGTAAGAAAAAAGCCTGTCACCGGTAGTGAAGAGCTAATAGGCCTTGAAGGAAAGGCTTTAACTGATATCACAACAGAGGGAGGAAAAGTTTTTCTCCATGGTGAGATTTGGCAAGCCTTTTCAGATGAGGTAATACCTAAGGATTCAAAAATAAAAGTCTTAGAAAAAAAAGGTTTTTCTTTAAAAGTAAAAAAAATGAGTTAAAAAGAGCTTTTACTCTAATACATGTTTTTCAGGGACAACGCATAAAAATTCTCCTGCAAAAACTACTTCATCCTGCCTTTTTACCTCTACCTTTACTTTTCTCTTTTTACCTTCGATTTCTACTATATTAGCTTCAGCAAGTAGTTCATCTCCTAATTTAACGGGTTTTAAAAATTTGACTTCTGCTTTAGCTAACACAACGGTTTCAAGATTAACAGCAAGCATAGCGGCATAATCTGCTAAACCAAAGATAAAACCTCCATGAATAAGCCCTTTCTCATCAGCTGCCATTCTCTGGTCCGTTATAAGCTTTACCAAAGCATATCCCTCTTTTAATTCTAAAGGTGTTCCGCATAAATCCTGGGCTATAGCTTTATGAGTTTTTATTTCCATACCCACACCCCTTAGCTCATTTTATCTAAGCAAAATTCAATATAAAGTGGTTGGTTAAGGACAGTAAATTTAAAGGTAACCCTTGGGGATTTACAAAGTGAATGAATTTTATAATCTTTCCCAGTAATCATACTTGGCACAGAAGCTTTAAGTGTGGCGCCAAATTTTTCAAATCTACGCCTAAAGGCACCACAAATCATATTTGTAAGTTCTCCAGCCATATCTAAAGCTTCTTGTGTTAAATCAGAAGGTCTCTCCCCTAAAAGTGCCTCCATTAATTGAAAGAGTAATCCTCTTTCTAAGGAGACTACAAAGGCACCTTGCAATTTTTCGCCTGTAAGTCCTATAATAGAGGAAATTTCAGCCAAGGCAAAGTCTTCTTTCCGAGCCTCGGTTCCGGTAAGTTCAGGTTTTTGCCCTGTATAAGTAGAGATTACCTCAGTTACTGCTTCTTTAATAGCCTCTGCAATAGTATTTGCCATAAAGTGCCTCCTTTATTAAATTTATAATTTTGTTAGCAAGAACCTCAGGGTTTTCAAAGGAACTATCTATTTGAAAATCTGCCCAATTTTTATAAAAAGGTTCTCTCTCTTTGTAGAGGCTTTCTAACTCCTCTTCCCAAGTCATCTTTGTTAAGGCTGGTCTTTGTGTAGCAGTTTTTTCATCTTTTTTTAATCTTCGTTTAATTACTTCTATATCTGCATCTAACCAGATTATCAGACTTTCTTTCTTTAACTCCTTCATCTCCTCTTTATGTAAAACTGCTCCTCCTCCTAAAGCACAAACTAAGTTATCTTTGGAAAGAAGGCTTTTCAAAAATTCCCTTTCTAACTTTCTAAAAAATTCCCAACCCTTTTCTGCTACTATTTCTTTTATAGTTTTTCCTATATTTTTTTCTATCTCTTCATCAGCATCTATAAAAGGCACACCAAGAGCAAAAGCTAATTGTTTCCCCACAGTACTTTTTCCTGAACCTCTAAACCCTATGAGAAGTATCTTTTTCATATAACCTTTCAAGAAGTTCCCAAAAGGTAGGGAAGGATTTAGATACACAAGAAGGGTTTTCAATTTCTAAGGGACCTGCCTTTAGTCCCAAGATGGCAAAAGCCATAGCTATTCTATGATCATCATAGGTTTCTATCTTTGCTGGGTGAAAATTATCTTGCCCATATATAATTAAACCATCAGGAAGTTCTTCCACTTTTACTCCAAGCTTAGAAATCTCAGTGGCAACTGCTTTAATTCTATCGGTTTCTTTATGTCTTAAATGAGGGGCACCATAAAGCACAGTCTTCCCCTCTGAAACAGCTCCAAGAATAGCCATAGTGGGAAAAAGGTCTGGACAATCCTTTAGATTAAAAGAACCTGCTTTTGGCCTTCCCTCAAAAGTAATTTCTATTCCCCAGGGATAAATAGGTCTAACCGTTGCTCCCATTTTCTGAATAAAATCTAAAAATGCTATATCTGCTTGTTTAGATCTGTAATCAAAATTTTCAATAATTACTTTTCCTTGGTGTAAAACTAAAGGAATAGCTAAAAAATAGGAAGCACTTGATGCATCTGCTGGCACTTCATAATTAATAGCTTTAAATCTTTGTGGTTTTACATAAAAGGTGCTTTTGTTATTTTCTACAGTTACTCCAAATTTCTCCATTACTTCACAGGTCATCTCAACATAGCTTTTGGAAAAAAGCTCGCCTTCAATAGATATCTCCAAACCCTCTGGTAAATAACAGCCTATTAATAAAAGGGCAGATACAAATTGACTGCTCACATAACCAGGTAAGGTTATTTGTCCTGAATGAAGAGAACTTGCTGAAACTTTAATAGGAAAATAGCCTTCCCTTTCTAAACACTCTATATGGGCTCCAAGTTTTCTTAAAGCCTCAATTAAAGGAGCCATAGGTCGTTCGTGGAGCCTTGGTTTTCCATATAATTCAATCCAATCCCCTGTTCCTAAAGTAGAATAAGCTAAAAAAAACCTGGCTCCTGTACCATTGTTGCCCAAATAAACTTTCTCTTTGGTTAACTTGGGTTTTGAGCCCACCCCTTTTATTTCAAAGATTGTTCCCCCTTTTTCCCTAAAGCTTACTCCCGTTTTCAGTAGAGCTTCTTTTAAAAGTAAAGGGTCTTCACTAAGTAAGGGATTTTTGATTTCTGAGGGTCCTTCAGCTAAACTTGCACAAATAAAAGCCCGTTGCGTAAGACTTTTAGATGATGGGAGAGATAAAGAAAATTCGTTAAAAGTTCTTATAGGTTTAATTACTTTTGTTTCCAAGCTTTAAATCCTTTTCAATTTTTTGAATTTCTTCATAAAGGGCTTTTTCCATAAGTTTAACTGGTGGATCCTTTCCTGTAAAGAGTTTAAATTGAGCTACACCTTGATGAAGAAGCATTCTTAATCCATCAATTGTTATAGCATATTTTTCTGCTAATTTTAGGAATTTTGTTTTGAGGGGGAGATAGACAATATCCATAGCAACGCTGAATCTCTTTAAAACATCTTCCGAAATAGGAGAATCCCAAGATTTTAATCCCACGCTTGTTGCTTGAATGATAATATCTCCAGAAGCTTCATATATTTCGTCCCAAGGTTTAGCTTTTACACCAAAATAGTTTGCTAAATCTAAGGCTTTTTCATAGGTCCGATTATAAACGAAAATTTCTTTAGCATGAGCTTTGAGGAGAGCATAGATTATCGCTCTGCTTGCCCCTCCAGCTCCAATTAGGACAATTTTTTTATCTTTAAGGTTTATGTTTCTTTCTTCAAAGGCTTTAAGCACACCAATCCAATCGGTATTATAGCCCTTTAATTTTCCTCCTTCATTTATCACTGTATTTACAGCTCCAATTTCTAAAGCAACCTTGTCTACCTCGTCTAAAAAGGGAATAATTGACTCCTTATGAGGTATGGTTACAGAGATTCCCTGAATATCTAAAGCTTTGATGCCATCAATCGCTTGAGCTAAATTTTCCTTTTTAACTAAAAAGGCTCCATAAACACCTTTTATATTTAGTTCTCTAAAGGCGATGTTATGCATAAGAGGTGATAAGGAGTGAGACACAGGGTCGCCAATAATTCCCCAAACTTTATACAACTCCAATAACCTCCCAGAGCTTTTTTGCTTCTATAATATCCATTTGTCCCGGGGCAAGCGGTTTTTCCATAGGAGGAAAAACATAGGTAAAAGGTGAACCTAAAAGCAAGTTTAGGACACGAGAAAGCCTCACCTTATCACCCATATTAAAAGCAACTAACTTTATTCCTAAGGATTTTGCAAAATTAATTAAAGTTAGAAACTCAAAGGATTCTTCTATTTTTTCTGTATAGGTGGTAATTTTAAACCATTTTATTCCTATTTGTGAAGCTTTTCTTAGAATACCCTTAAGAGTTTTAATTTTTGGAGTGTTAGAGAAATTATGATAAGAAAATAAAATTTTTTCACTAAAGTGGGAGCTTTTAAGAATTGGGTCTTTTACTTTTAAAAAACTCCTCCATTCAAAATCCACTAAATATGCTCCCCATTTACAACAATTTTCTAATATCTCCCATCTTTTTAAGGGATTCTCCTTTTTAAATCCGCCCTCTTCGAAACTGCGGAAGGTGCATATGAACTTATAAGGAAGATTTAATAATTCTTTTAGAGGCTGGGGTGAAAGGTCCTTTAGAGAATCTAATCTAATTTCAAAAAGATTTGTCAAGTTCTTGGTTTTCTCGAGTTGTGCATAGAGTCCTTCCCATGTTTCATGGGCCAAAACTACACAGAACATCTTAGACAAGGTAATTAAATTTTAAAGGTATTTAGGTAGTTATAAATCATTTCATCATAAGTGCTTGTAAGTTTAAAAACTTTTTTTGCTAATTCAAAGCGGGTTTGAAGTGTAGTATTGCCATATTTTTTAATTTCTTCTAAAACCTTAGGATAATCAGCAGTATCCACTACAACCGTTACAAACTTGAAATTTTTGGCACTTGCTCTAAGTAAAGTTGGCCCTCCAATGTCAATATTTTCTATCGCCTTTTCCAAATCGCCTCCTTCTTTTACTACTTTATCAAAGGCATATAAATTGACAACAACTAAATCTATAGGTTTAATATTAAAGTTTTTTATAGTATCTCGATGGGCTTCATCATCTCTTTTAAAAAGGATTCCGGCATGAACAAAAGGATGTAGAGTTTTTACCCTTCCACCTAAGATTTCTGGAAAGCCTGTTAGTTCAGAAATATCTATAACGGGGACTCCTCCGTCTCTTATGGCTTTGGCTGTGCCACCAGTAGAGATAATTTCTATGCCAAGAGCTGAAAGTTCCCTTGCAAATTCTACTATACCACTCTTATCGGTAACGCTAATTATTGCCCGTTCTATTTTTTCCATAAAGTGCCTCCTTTTAATTTATTTTTAAGCTATTCCAATTTCCTCATCGGTTAAATAACAGGCAGGATCTTGCTCCCAGACATCTCCATAATAGGCTTCAGCTCTAACTCTAAAATTACCTCCACAAACTTCTAAAAATTTACACTTAGCACATCTTCCTTTTACATGTTTTTTCTTTTCTTTTAATTTTGCCATAAGGGGGTCAGAGGTATCCATCCAAATAACGCTAAAGGGTCTTTCACGAACATTTCCGAAACTATAATGTCTCCAAAATTGATCAGCATGCACTGACCCATCCCAAGAAACACAACCTATTCCTACTCCTGAATTATTTCCTCCGTTCATAAGAAGTAGTTGATAAACCTCTTCTGCTCTGGGATTATTTTCTCTCTTCATCCTAAGATAAAGATATGGGCCATCTGCATGGTTATCTACCGTTAAAACTTCTACTTTATGTCCCTTATCATGCAGTTCTTTTGTCCTATCAATGATATAATCTACCCATTTCCTTGTTTCTTCGTGAGACAGATCCTGATCAATAAGTTTACTCCCTCTACCTGCATAAACCAAATGATAAAAACAAATTCGCGGAATTTGAAGCTCTTCTACAAAATCAAAAACCTTGGGTATTTCCTCTGCATTAAACTTATTTAAAGTAAATCTAAGTCCCACTTTAATACCTTCTTTTTTACAATTTTCTATAGCTTTGACCACCTTTTCAAAACATCCTGGGGAAACTCTAAAGCGATCGTGCACCTCACCAATGCCATCAAGGCTAATTCCCACATAGGATAATCCTAATTTTTTTAATTCCTTAGCCAGAGCAGAATCAATTAAAGTACCATTAGTGGAAAGGACAGCTCTAAGCCCTAAGCTCACAGCTTTATGAATAAGGTCAAGAATGTCTGGTCTCACTAAAGGTTCTCCACCTGAAAAAAGAACTACAGGGCATCCAAAGTTAGCCAAATCTTCTAAAAGGGCAAATCCTTCTTGAGTTGTAAGTTCTCCCTCCGCTGGTTCATTATCTGCTGAGGCATAACAGTGAATACACCTCAAATTACAGGCTTTGGTTACATTCCATACCACAACGGGTTTTTTATCTGCAGAAAATTGTAGTAAGTGGGATGGTAATTCCTTTGACCTTCTTCCATATCTTAAGGGATCAGAAGGCTCTACAGTGCCGCAGTAAAGTTTAGAAATACCAATCATTAGGGCTTTCCTCCTAGGGGTTTATTTTTAAAAATTTTTTAAGGTTTTCTAATATTTCTTCTCTATTTAAAGGCATATGAAGTAGACCATCAACACCACTATCTTTAGCTTTAATCTCTTCCTCTGGAAAATTGCACTTACATACAGCAATAATAGGTATTTCTTGAGTTTTGTTATCACACTTAAGAAGTAATGTTACCGCAAAACCGTCTAAAAGAGGGAGGTCTTTTTCAAGAAGTATTAAATCTGGCTTTATTTTTTTAGCTTTTTCAAGAAGCTCTTCGCCAGTTTCCACTTTTTGGTATTTTAACTTCAGTTCCTCTAATAATGGTTTTATCTTTTCAAATATTGCCTCAGATAAGGCAATAAGTATCATTTTAACTTCTTAAAAGGTTTTCTATATATCTATCTTGATCTATAAGTGCCTTTTTAGTTATATAAAAGCGCTCTTTTCCTGTGGATTCTTTAAGCAGTGCAAAAGTATATTCTAATTTTGAAAGCGTTCTCTCACAATAGGAAAATACCCCTATATCTTTTTTAAAAACTTCTTCTAAAATGTAATCTATGGCCTCTTCAGTAAAGATGGCTTGGATCTGATTTCTTTTAGAAAAGGTATTTTCGTATGCTTTGATCTGCTTATATATATAACTTAACTCTTCCACAGCCTGAGAAAACTCTATGTCCTCATTTTTATAAAGTGAAAATAAAAGATTCAAACGGGGAGGGGTTAGTTCAAAGGGAAGATTTCTTTTTAAATGGTTTTTATTTTCTAAAAATTGAATCATTCTTTCTTTCTCATCTTTAAGGGCCCACTCATAAGCTATTTTCCATTTTTCATTATGTGGATTTGCTAATAGACTATTTAAGTAGCCTTCTGGATCGGTTATAAGCTCTTCAGTAACAGCTAAATATTTTATTTCTGTAGAAGGAAGTACTCTTTCATA
>JBKBRL010000114.1:0-3786 GCA_046292115.1 Caldimicrobium sp. | reverse complement strand
TTTGAGATTAAGATTATTTAAATCTTTAAGGAAATTCCTAAAAGGAGTTAATTTATTCATGGCGAGAATAAAAGTAGCGGAATTAGCAGAGGAACTTAACCTTCAACCCAAGGAACTTTTAGAAAAACTTAAAGAATTAGGCTACCCTCAAAAAACTGTTTCTTCAACTCTTTCTACCTATGAAGCAGAAGAAATACGCAAGCTTTTTTCTAAAAAAACTAATATCATCGTCATTAAAAAAGAAGAAATAAAAAAAGAAGAAATTACGCTGGAAGAAGAAAAACCTAAAAAGAGAAAATTAGTCATTAGAAAAAGAGCAGAAGTTGAAGCTCCCCTTGCAGAAGAAATTCCCAGTGAACTCCCAAAAGGGGAAGAAACTTTACTAACGACAGAAATTCCTCTTGAGCCTTCACCAGAAATAACCACTAAACCTACTGTTTTAGAAACAGAAGAAAAATTAACTATCAAATCAGAAGAAGAGATTAAAACTCTACCCGAAGAGGTACCCTCTGAAGAAACATATCCCCTGGAAAGAGAAGAGATCACAGAAAAAAGGGTAGTTACAGATTTTAAGCCCAGAAAAGAAAAAATAGTTCATCCACCGGCAGCTCCATCAGTGGAACCAGAAAAGGAAGAACGTAAAAAGAAGAAAGAGGTAGAACCGAGAGAAAAGAAAAAAACCAAGAAAAAACCCTCAGCTTTTAAAAGGGCAAGAGAGGATAGAGAAATTATTGAGGATCTCTTTGAAGAAGAAGTTACCTCTTTGTTTGAGGAAGTTCCAGAGGTAGAAGAAGAGGAAACCCAAAAACCTCTTACTAAACCTTTAATAAAAAAAGAAAAAGACATTTCTAAACCCTCAACACTTCCACCTAAAGAGAGGAAGATTAAGATATATGAATCTATTCAAGTAGGTGAGCTTGCTAAGCTGATGGGGGTTAAAGTAGGAGAACTTATAAAAAAGGCATTACAGCTGGGCTTACCCCTTACTATTAATCACTCCATAGATGTGGAAACAGCAAGTATCTTAGCTGATGAGTTTGGATATCAAGTGGAAAAAGCAACTTTAGAAGAGGAAATGCTTCTTGAATACATACCACCATCGCCAGAGGAACTAAAGCCTCGACCTCCTGTTGTGACTGTTATGGGACACGTGGACCATGGAAAGACCACTTTACTGGATGCGATAAGAAAAACTGATGTGGCAAGTGGTGAAGCAGGTGGCATAACACAACATATTGGTGCCTATACTGTGACTTTAGAAGATAATAGAAAAATCACCTTCATAGATACTCCTGGGCATGAAGCCTTCACTTCTATGAGGGCTCGCGGAGCCCAGGTAACGGATATTGTTATCCTTGTTGTAGCAGCTGATGATGGAGTTATGGAACAGACTAAAGAAGCGATAGAACATGCAAGGGCCGCAAAAGTGCCTATCGTAGTAGCTATAAATAAAATTGATAAACCCAATGCCAATCCTGAAAGAGTTAAATCTCAATTAGCGGAATTAGGGCTTGTACCAGAAGAATGGGGTGGAGATACCCTTATGGCTAACATCTCTGCACGTAATAAGATAGGAATTGAAGAGCTCTTAGAATTAGTTCTTTTGCAGGCTGAAATGCTTGATTTAAAAGCTGCATATGACAGACCAGCAAGAGGTAGAATTATTGAGAGCAAAATAGATAAGGGTAAAGGCCCAGTGGCAACGGTCCTCATACAAGAAGGAACTTTGAAAGAAGGAGATGTCTTTGTAAGTGGAACCACTTATGGACGAGTACGAGCTATGTTTGATAGTTATGGTAACCGTATTAAAGTGGCAACTCCATCTATACCCGTTGAAATTCTGGGATTTGAAGAGTTGCCTCAAGCAGGAGATGATTTTTTTGTTCTTCAAGATGAAGAAAAAGCAAGAAAAGTGGCAGAGTATAGACAAAGAAAAATAAGAGAAGCAGAAACTGCTAAAGCAACTAAAATAAGCCTCGATAAAATCTTTGAAAAATTAAAAGAAGGCGAATTGAAGGAATTAAATCTTGTGGTAAAGGCAGATACTCAGGGTACATTAGAAGCTTTACAAAATTCTTTAATTAAACTTTCCACAGAAAAGGTTAAAGTCTCCATCATTAGAGCAGGAATAGGAGCTATAAGTGAAAGCGATGTAATGTTAGCATCAGCCTCAAATGCCATAGTCATAGGTTTTAATGTTAAACCCACTTCTCAAGCAAAAGAAATAGCCAAAAAAGAGGGAGTAGATATTAAATTCTATGATGTTATTTATCATCTTCTTGAGGATATAAAGAAGGCTATGGCAGGTCTTCTTGAGCCTAAATTTGAAGAGGTGCTAACTGGTTTAGCTGAAGTTAGAGCTACCTTTAAAGTACCGAAAGTAGGTGTTGTAGCAGGATGTTATGTAAAGGAAGGCGTAATAAATAGAAACCATCAAATCCGAGTTATTAGGGACGGAGTGGTAATCTATACTGGGAAAATAGCTTCACTTAAAAGATTTAAAGAAGATGTAAAGGAAGTTCCAGCAGGATATGAATGTGGTATAAAAATTGAAAACTTTAATGATGTAAAAGAAGGAGATATATTAGAAACCTTTGAAGTAAGGAAAGTAGCACAAGAACTGGAATAAGATGGTAGTAGGAATAATTAAGATGGAATTATATATCCCTGAGCCTAACTCATTAAAAGCTAAAAGGCAAATCTTACATAGTTTAATACAAAAAATAGAGGCAAATTTTAAAAGGATCTCCTTGGCTGAAGTGGATGGACATAATCTCTGGCAAAATGCAGTCCTTGGTATTACTTTAGTTGGAAAAGATAAAAAATATGTGGATACAAAGATAAATAATCTCATTGAGTTTATTCAAAAAGAGAGCTCCTTAGATATTATAAAGGCTGAGATTGATATCATAAATTATTAACTATGTCTCGCAGATCAGAAAGAGTAGCCAGTCTGTTAAAGGAGCTTATTTCAGAAATCATTCTGTATGAATTAAAGGACCCTATATTTAAAAATTTTATTTCCCTTACCTATATAGATATTGGCTCCGATTTAAAAAAAGCTACAATCTATTTTAGAGTATTTGAAAAAGACCCAAAGGAAGTAGAGATGGCTCTTAATAAATCAAAGGGGTATATAAAAAAACTCTTATCCCAGCGCATGACCCTAAAATTTTTACCAGACATTGAATTCAAAGTAGATCATACCGAAGATGAGGAAAGAAGGCTAATTGGACTTTTTGAAAAAATAAAAAAAGGCTAAAGGATGGATTTAAACCTTTATATCGATCTTTTAAAGCGATCAAAAACCCTTGTTCTTATAACTCATGAAAATCCAGATATTGATGGCATAGCTTCAATGCTCAGTTTTTTTTTACAACATCCAGATAAAACCTGCCTACCCCTTTTAGAGAAGGTACCCCATAATGCCTACTTTCTTCACGGAATAGATCATATAAAATTACATAGCGATGTACATAACCTTGAGCCCTTTGATCTTCTTGTGGTTTTTGATGCTCAATGTGAAAAAAGAATTCCTTCAGAAATTAAGAAGCTTTTAAAACCTAAAGAAGTTCTAATTTTTGACCATCATGTAAGAGAGGAGTGTCTGCATTTTTTGGATATCTCTCCACAAACTTTCATAGACCCAGATGCACCCTCAACTACAGCTCTATTGTATAAATTTTTCAAGAAAGCTAATTATGAAATAACAAAAGAGGTAGCTGAAAACCTATTAGCTGGATTGTATTACGATACAGGGTCTTTTAAGTATGATAATGTCAAAAG
>JBKBRL010000113.1:0-3787 GCA_046292115.1 Caldimicrobium sp. | reverse complement strand
CTTTAGCCCTTCAAAGATAGTTTGAGCATAGTGAAGAACCACCGCTGCAGGATGTAATTCAATAGGGGAAAAGGGAACGATGCGCGGTGAGTGCCAACCCTTTGCGCAATCATAATTCATTAAAAACATATGGGGAGTAAAAACTTTACCAAAAACTAAATTTTTTAAATCAGGCACTTGTCTTTTCTCCGGTGAGGCAAGATTAATCTCTATCTTCATAGGAACTTCTCCTTCCGCTCTGTCTTTAATCTTATTTACTTTATCCTTTTTTTTCCTTTTGACAAGTAAATAATCTTGTGATACCTTATTTATAATGCCTCTTGTATTTCACCAAAGTAGTGCATTGTTAAATTTTATACAGAAAAAAAAGAGGCCTCAAATATTAGGTGAAATTTTACACTTTGTGTTAAGTCATCTTTGTGTAAAAGGAATTTTTCACCCAAAGGAAGAGGAATTGGAAAACCTTGTAAAAAAAGCTTTATTTCTTTATACTACTACATTAAAAGATAGGGAAGAGTTAAGAAGAGAGGCGCTGGAGAAAATAAATAAAGCTGTAAAGAGTGCCTTTTGGCAGAAATTTGTTAAGGAGCTATCTTCGGCAACTTTACTCTTTAGAGAAATAGAAGGGTTTTTAGGCACTAAAGAGTGCTTTATAAGACCTGACCTTTTAGTATTAAAAGGTGATGAGGTTCAGTTGTGGGAATTTAAGCTTAGGGAAAGTGATTTTAAGGAGGAACAAGTAAGCCTTTATAGAGAATTTTTAGCACAGCTTTTTCCAAGGAAAAAGAAAAGATTTTTTTTATTGACCTTTGAACCCTTTGCCTTTAGGATTTTAGATGATGGCACCCCAGGGCTTTTTAATACCACCCAGCTCTCACTTTTTAAAAACCTTAGCTAATTTTACTCTGGATACCTTTTCTTTTACATATCCAGAAGCATCTAATTACTATATAGTTTTTCCCACAAAGAGGGCATGCTTTTTTTTAAGGGAATACTTAAGGAAAAAGGCTCCCTCTAAATCTTTCTTTGTTCCAAAAATTCTTTCCTGGGAAGAGTTTCTGACAACTCTATATTTGGAGCTTACAGAGAAACCTAAGATGTTATTTCCAGAGGAAGCCCGACTTCTACTCTTTTTAGAAGTGCTAAATCCCTCTTTTTTAAAAGAGGACCATAAGAGCATCTTACTGTGGGGGCAGAGGTTTTTAGAGGTATTTGAAGAATTTGAAAGTGAAGGAAAAAATCCCAGGAATTTAATCTATCCGCCTGAATCTTTGCCAGAGAAAGCTCAAGAATTTTTAGAAAATCTCTCCCAAAGGTATCACCAATTTAAAAGTCTTTTAGAGGAAAAAAGGATACTTTTTAACACCCTACTTCTTCCAGAGGTAAAGGAGCTTTTAAAGGAGAAGGCAACTTTAGTTCCTTCTTTTATTAGGAGTTTAATTCTTGCAGGCTTTGCAGCCTTAAAGAATGCAGAAAAGGAAATATTTCTTCAGATGCTTCAAGTTTTTGCAGAGAACAATCTCCCCATGTATGTTATATTTGCCGATAAGGCTCCACCTCATCCCATAATTCAGGAAACCCTCAAAGCTTTAAATTTAGAAGCCCAATTAATTCCTGAGAAATACTTGGAAATAAAAGAGCCTAAAAGGGAAATAAAGCTTTATAGCTTCCCTGACCTTGAAAGTGAAGCTTACAAAGCTAAGGAATTGATTGAGCCGTCTATAAAAAACTTTGATCAGGTAGCTCTCATTTTACCTCAGAATATAAGCCTTCTTCCTCTTTATCAGCAATTGGAAACTTTGGGGGATTTGGAAGATGAATTAAAAATTAACATTACTCTTCCCTATCCCACTAAATTTTTGCCCTTCTGTCAATTCCTCTTGCTCCTTCTAAAGGCTCAAAGGGAAAGTATGGAGCAAGGAATTTATCCTGCAGAAATTATAAATAAAATTTTTAATTTTCCCTTTTTAAAAGGACTTTTTAGAGAGGACCCTCTTTTTGTCTCATTAGTTGATTCCTTAAATAATCTCCTTTTGGAATGGAAATATTTACAAGTAGACTTAGAGACGGTAAGCTCCCATTTAGAGTTTCCCTTTAGAGAGTTATTTGAAAAACTAAAGAGGATGTTTTTTACAAACTTTGAGGTGATAAATAGCCCATGGGAAGTAAAAGAAGCTCTTTTACCTTTATTAGAGCTTGTAAAAAAGCCCCTTTCAACAAATTATACCTTGGAAGAGTTTCTTCTAAGGGAATACATAGCTTACATTGAAAAGGAAATCTTTCCCCTTTTTGAAGAGGGATCCCTTTGGGAAAAGCTACCCCTAAAGGATAAAAAGAATTTTTATTTGTCCTATCTTGAAATTCTTCTTACTTCCTGTGAATTACCCTTGAGGGGTGAGCCCTTAGCTGGCTTGCAAATTTTAGGTTTTCTTGAAGCAAGATTACTCTATTTTGATAAGGTCATTCTCTTTGATGTGAACGAAGGAAGCCTACCTCCTTCTCCTTCAATAAATCCTTTATTAACAGATGAGATGCGGCGATATTTAGGGCTCCCCCTATATAAAAATGACCTTTGGGATTATTACTTTGAATGCGTAATAAATTCTGCTAAAGAGATAAATCTCTTTTATATCTCCACACCCAAAGGAAAGGGGGATTTCGTAAAAGAACCCTCCCGGTATATTTTAAAACTTAAGTGGCTCTTTGAGAAGGAAAGAAAAGAACTTCCAGAAGAAATTTTTAAAATCCCCCTCTCTATTAAAACACGAAAAGAGGAGTTACCTAAGAGCAAAGAGGACTTAGAAAGTTTGGAGCATTATTTGGAAAATGTTAAGGAACTAAGTAGAAATTTCTTTGAAACTTATCTCAGCTGTCCTGTAAAATTTTATTTTCAATATCTGCTTGGACTAAAAGAAAGAGAAGATTACACCATAAAGGATAGGGACATCGGGCTTTTATTACATAGTTTCTTTGAAAGATTGTTTAAAAAATATGTGGGAAAAAGTATTTCTTACCGAGAGCTTTATGAAAAGGGGGATTGGAAGGAGATTTTTAATGACCTTTTAGAAGAAGAAAAATTTGAGAAGCGTTTAGACCCTCTTAGTTTTGAGTTAACCCGCACTGTAGGGCTCTCCTGCCTGGAGAAATATTTTGAAAATTTAAAAATCCGTGAGGAAACAAATAACCTTGAGGAGACCTATATCTTAGGTATAGAAAAAAAACTTACCTATGAAAGCACCTATCAATCCTATCTTATTAAATTCACAGGAAGGGTGGATTTTTTCATAAAGAGGAAGGAAAAGAATAGGGTAAAATACATAATCTTTGATTTTAAAACAAGTGCTAATAAAAAGCCAATGCCAAAGAAATTAGAGGAACTAATAAGAAATTCTCTTCCCTCAACCTTTGATAAAGAAGGGCTTATTTCAATAAGAGAACTCTTTGGGAAGGATTTAACCAATTTTCAGCTGCTTTTTTATCTCTTCTTGCTTATAAAGAACTTGGATAATTTTCTTGATAGAAAGGAGAGTTATGCTCTGGATGTTGGCTTTTTAACTCCTGCCCATCTTAAAGAACCTGAAAAGCTTCTTTTAAAGAACCTAAAGCCTGCAAAGATAATACAAATCATCAAATACTTGGAGAAGAATTTTGAAGGATTGCTCCATTGGCTCCTCTTCCATATAATGGAGAGCCCTTCCTTTTATTTTATTGACGATGAAGAGACTTGTAAATTTTGTTCCTATAAAGATCCTTGCAAAAACTTGAGATATTAAAAGAGGTGAAAAAT
>JBKBRL010000112.1:0-3793 GCA_046292115.1 Caldimicrobium sp. | reverse complement strand
CTCGGGCAAAAACGCCTGAAAATTCTATTTAAAGATACTTGGAAAAGGTTTTTTTTAGTTTTAAAATTAAGGGAAAAATTTTAAGAGGGAATTGGAAAATGATAGAAGAATCTCAACTCATAAAGGCTCGTCTTGAAAAACTTCAAAAATTGAGAGAGTTAGGTATTAATCCTTATCCTAATGACTTTAAACCCAAAGATAAGGCTAAATTCATTAAAGATAGATTTGAAGAACATACTTCTGAAGAATTACAAAGAAAAGCTCATAAATTTTCAGTTGCAGGGAGATTAATTTCAAAAAGAGAAATGGGTAAACTTATCTTTGGCCATATTCAAGATGAAACAGGGAAAATTCAAATTCTTTTGGCAAAAAATGAAGTATCCGAGGAAGCTTTTAATTTATTTAAGAAAATAGTGGATATAGGGGACATATTGGGGATTGAAGGTAGGCTTATTAAAACAAAAACTGGAGAATTAACAATTCTTGTGGAAAATTTTAAAATACTTGCTAAATCCTTAAGACCTTTACCAGAAAAATATCATGGCTTAAGAGACGTAGAATTACGTTATAGACAACGTTATTTAGATCTTATTATGTCCCCTACGGTTAGAGAACTTTTTAAATTAAGAACTCGTATTATTCAATATATTAGGAATTATTTTATCTCTGAAGGATATTTAGAAGTAGAAACGCCTATGATGCATCCTATCGTCGGTGGAGCAGCTGCTAAACCGTTTATTACCTATCACAATGCATTAGGAATGAACCTATATTTGCGAATTGCACCTGAGTTATATCTAAAAAGACTTATCGTTGGGGGTTTCGAAAAAGTTTTTGAGTTAAATAGAAACTTTAGAAATGAAGGGGTATCAAGCAAACATAATCCTGAATTTACAATGTTAGAATTTTACGAAGCTTATGCTACTTATGAAGATCTTATTAATAGGACAGAGGAACTGTTTTATGGTTTGGCTTTAGAAATTAAGGGTTCACCTAAAATTGAATATCAAGGACAGACAATAGATTTTACTCCACCATATAAAAGAATTAAATTTCTTGATGCTTTAGTAGAATTAGGAGGGGTTCCCAGGGAAATACTTTATGATAGAAATAAACTATTTTCTTTTGCTAAAGAAAGGGGGATCGAATTGAACGTAAAAGAACCAAGGATTGGAAAATGGTGGACTAAGATCTTTGAAGAATTGGTAGAACATAAACTTATTGAACCAACCTTTGTAATAGGTTACCCTGTAGAGGTATCTCCCCTTGCTAGAAGAAGTGATGATAATCCAGCAATTGCCGAAAGATTCGAGTTTTATGTAGGTGGTAAAGAAATTGCTAATGCTTTTTCCGAGCTTAATGATCCTATTGATCAAAGAAAAAGATTTGAAGAGCAATTGAAACTAAGAGAAATTGATGAAGAGATTCCCCCAGAAATAGATGAAGATTTTCTTCGTGCTTTGGAATATGGAATGCCTCCTTGTGCGGGAGAAGGTATTGGTATCGATAGAGTTGTTATGTTATTTACTGATTCAGCATCTATTAGAGAAGTAATTATCTTCCCCCATTTAAGAAGGAGAGAAGATTTGTGAAAAAAAACTCTTGGATCATTTGGTTAGCTTTAAAATATGTGTTTTCTTCTAAAAGAGAGAGACTTACAGGGATAATTTCTTGGATTGCTCTAATAGGGGTAATTCTCAGTGTAGCGTCTCTAACTATTGTAAATGCAGTTATTACAGGTTTTAAAGAAGTGGTTGCTGAAAAAATTTTAAGTCTGAATCCCCATCTAAGCATTTCTTTTTATAATCCTAAGGATGGAGAAAGGATTATAGGGTTATTAAAAACTACAATAAATGATGATCTGAAAGATATCCAATTGGTAACAACTCAACAAGGGCTTATCATCCGTGCTGGTCAGTCTATTGGTATAATATTAAAAGCTGTAGATATAAATATATACATGAGGGAAAAGGGATTTAAATATTTTAAATATGAAAATTTTAAAGAAGAGGATGTAATCCCTGTTGTTATAGGAAATAGACTTAAGGAAAAATTAGGACTTTCAGTTGGGGACAAACTTAATTATTTTAGCATTCAGGGTTTTTATACCCCCTTTGGCTTTTTCCCCAAAATAAATACGCTAAAAGTAGCAGGCTATTTTGAGACGGGAATTTACGATTATGATTTTAATTTGATTTTTACTCCCTTTGATTATTTCATAAAAAAATTTCAGCCAAATAATTTTTCTATTGAAATAAAGCTAAAAGATCCTTTTAAATCATCAGAGTATAAAAGGCACCTTTTGGAAACCCTTGGATATAACTATTTTATTTTGGATTGGCAAGAATGGAACAAAAATTTATTTGAAGCATTAAAGATGGAAAAAGTAGGACTCTTTATTATTTTAAGTTTAATGGTAACAGTTTCCCTTTTTACCATTATATCTGCAATGATTATGCTCGTTTCTGAAAAAAAAATAGACATAGCTATATTAAAGTCCTTAGGAGCAACTTCAAAAAATATTTTAAAAGTTTTCTTTTTGGCTGGGGTTTTCCTTTCAGGGCTGGGAGTATTGTTAGGTTTAATTATAGGAAGTTTGATTGCTATATTTTTATCAAAATATCCAGTAGTAAAATTACCAGGCGAGGTATATCCCGTAGAATACATGCCTATAAGTTTACAAGTCTTTGATCTGATGTTAATTAGTGGCACTGCCCTTATAATAAGTATATTAGCTTCTCTCTATCCTGCCAAAAAGGCTTCAAGGTTTCATCCTGCAGAAATTTTGAGAAAGGATTAAATTGATAAGGAGGTTAAATTTAATTTATGATAACAATCAAAGGAATAAAGAAAAGTTTTTTTAATGGAAGAAAAAGAATAGAGGTATTGAGAGGAGTTGATTTAAAAGTGGAACGAGGTGAAAAGGTTGCCATTGTTGGCCCTTCAGGTTCTGGTAAGACCACTTTATTAAATATTATTGGTACTCTTGATGAACCAGATGAAGGATTAATTATGTGGGAAGGAAAAGGAATTTCTTTTAATGATGAAGAAGAGCTTGCTAACTTCAGGAGGAAGAATATAGGCTTTGTCTTTCAATTTTACCATTTAATGCCAGAACTAAATGTTATGGAAAATATAATTCTTCCAGGTATGATTTCTGGCTGGAGTAAAGAAAGACTTTTAAGGAGGGCGGAAGAATTATTAGAAAGGTTAAACCTGGTTGATAAAAAGGAGGCTAAAATATATACCTTGTCAGGAGGAGAACGTCAAAAAGTAGCTATTGCAAGAGCTCTCTTCCTTAACCCTCAGCTCCTCTTAGCTGATGAACCTACTGGAAACTTAGATCCTTACAGTGCCACCGAAGTAATGAAACTTTTTTTAGAATTAAATGATATCTATCAGCTCTCCATAATTCTGGTTACCCATAATTTAGAATTAGCTAAAAACATGGATAAAATCTATTTACTAAAAGAAGGTTTTATTGTAGAATATAAATACCCTTCTAATTAGGAGTGCTTATTTGAAAAGGTTTTTTTTAGTTTATTTTTTAATTTCACTAACAGTTATTATTTTCTTTCCTAAATTTCTTTTAGCAGACTCAAAAATTTTAATTTTCCAAAAAAAGAGTTATGGAGAAGCTTTAAAAGATGATTTATTGGGACGGTATTTAGAGGAGCTTAGAAAGAAGCTTGCAGAGGGTAAAATATTTTTAGAAATAAAAGATTTAGATGAAAAAAGTGCTCTTAAGTTTCTAAAAACTGGCGAATATACAGGTGTTTCCGAAGTAAAGTTA
>JBKBRL010000111.1:0-3851 GCA_046292115.1 Caldimicrobium sp. | reverse complement strand
TGCTACCAAGTCTGCCATAGTTACTTGAGTGAGTTTCTCTAAGGATTTAAACCTATCAGCTAAGAGTTGAGCCATTGCCTCCCCTACATGTCTAATTCCTAAAGCATAAATAAACCTACTTAGGGTAGTTTTTTTACTTTTCTGGATGGCTTGCCAGAGATTTTTAGCTTTTTTATAGGCAAAGCCTGGTAGTTTCATAAAATCTTCTATTTTTAAGTAATATAAATCTGATGGATCTTGCACAAGCTCTCTATCTATTAAATCTCTTGCTACTTTATCTCCAAGTCCTTCAATGTTCATAGCGTTTCTACTGGCAAAATGTAAAAGTCTTCTTACACCTTGTGCATAACAGGCTTTGTTAGGACATCTCCAAACTGCCTCGCCAGGTTTTTTCTCAAGCTTTGTTCCACATATAGGACAATGAGTAGGAAAATGGATATCCTTCTCTTGGCCTGTTCTTCTCTCTTTAATAGGCATAACTATCTCTGGAATAACATCTCCTGCTCTCTGAACTAAAACATAATCTCCTATTTTAATATCTAAATTTTTAATAAAATCTTCATTATGAAGGGTAGCTCTTTCAACTATCACTCCTCCAATTTTAACGGGCTCTAAAATGGCAACAGGAGTTACTGCACCTGTTCGGCCTACTTGAAAAACTACATCTTTTAATTTGGTTGTAGCTTGAGTAGGAAGAAATTTATAAGCCAAAGCATATCTTGGAGAACGAGCCTTTGTCCCTAACTTTTCCCAAAGCTGAAGGTCATTCACCTTTATCACCACGCCATCAATTTCATAGGGTAGTGTATTTCTCATATTTTCTATTTGCTGATGATAGGCTATGGCTTCTTCAATATTTGAGACAAGTTTAACTAAAGGATTAACTTTTAAGCCCCATTTAGGCAAGGTTTGGAGAATTTCCCACTGTGTTTTGAAGGTAAGTCCTTCTACATAACCCACTCCATAACAAAAGATATCAAGTTTTCTTTTTGCAGTTATTTGAGGATCTAATTGGCGTAGAGATCCTGCAGCAGCATTGCGGGGATTAGCAAAGGGCAATTCCTTTTTGGCAATTCGTTCTTCATTTATCCTTTTGAACTCCTCTACATTTAGATATACTTCTCCTCTTATATCAATACGCGAAGGTATATCAGGAGCCCCTTCTTCAAATTTTCTTAATCTAAGGGGCAAGGTTTTTATAGTTTTTATATTGTTGGTCACTTCCTCACCCACATAACCATCTCCACGCGTTGAAGCTACAGTAAGCACCCCATTTTCGTATACTAACTCCACGGCAAGACCATCAATTTTAGGTTCCACTGTGTATTCAATAGGGGTATCCTCGGGTAAGTTTAGAAATCTTTTTATTCTTCTATCAAATTCTCTTACCTCTTCTTCTTCCATCGCATCATCTAAAGATAACATTGGCTCCTTATGAGGGACTTCTTTGAAGCCTTCTGCTGGTTTAAAACCTACTCTTTGAGTAGGAGAATCAGGTGTGATTAACTCCGGATAAGTTGCCTCCAGTTCTTTTAATTCTCGCATTAAAGCATCATATTCTGCATCTGAAATAACAGGACTGTCCAAGACATAATAGCGATAATTATGATATTCAATTTCTTCACGAAGTTTTTTAACTCGTTCTATAATCTCTGGTGGTATCTCTCTTTTGCTTTCTTCCATAACCCTCTCCTTGAGTAGCTTTTATTAATAAATTTTATTATTTTAAAGTTTCCTAACTTGTCAACCTCACATTCCAAACCTATAGCGTACGATAACTAATAACCTTTAATTAGTTTTATAAAGTTTTAAAAAAGTAAGGCAACCATTGAATTTAAGCTTTTTACTTATATTGACAAATATGGAATTGGTGATATTGTGAGTAATTACTTACATTTGAGCAAAAATTATGAAAGGAAAGTCATTTTTTTATTTCAGTTTTATATTTTTATTTGTCTTAAATAGTTTTTGCCTTAGTTATTCAAAAGAGGTTTTAACTCTAAGAGAGGCGATAGAGAAGGCTCTCAAAGCTAATCCCCAAATAACTATTGCTATAAAGCAAAAGGAAGAGTTTTTCTTTCAGAAAAATATAGTTAGAGCAGAATTTTTCCCTAAACTCTATTTATCCTATACTTTCCAAAGAGTTGATGCAGGGAAAGGAATTCCAACGCGAGATTCCCATCTTTTTGGTCCTACGCTTAATTGGAATATTTTTTCAGGTTTTTCCACTTATTATTCCTTTAAAGAGGCTCTTTATTATCTTTATTCCCAAGATGAGGTGATCCGTCAAAAGATATTAGAAGTTGCCTTGGCTGTGGTGAATGCCTATGTAGAGTATTTTAAGCAGAAGGCCTTATTGGAAGCAGCTTTAGCTGATTTAGAGGATGCTAAAATTCTACTCAAGTTAGCCACCAAAAGATATGAAATTGGTTTATCTCCTTATGCAGATGTTTTAGATGCAGAAGCAAGATTAAAAGAAGCGGAATATAAGGTTACCAATTATAGATATACAGAAGACATTGCTAAAGCAAAGGTTTTATTGCTACTAAATGAGGATTTACAAAATTTTGATAATTATGAATTTTTACCTATGGAAGAAAAAGAATTCGAAGTACCTTCTCTTTCAGAGCTAATAAAAAAGGCTTTAACTCTAAGACCTGAGATAGCCTTTAAGGAGAAAGAGATTTTAGCTCAAAAAGAAAGGATTAAAAGTGTAAGAGGTGAGTATTTTCCTTCGATAGATCTTTTTACAAGCTATTATAAAACTGATAAAAGTTTCTTTCCAGATAGGGATTATCAATTCTTAGCAGGAATTAAAATCAATTTTCCTTTATTTACAGGGTTTTCCACTCCCTCTAAACTTCAGAAAGAAAGAGCAACTTTAGAAAAGAAGACGATAGAAAAGCGCGCCCTTGAATTAAATATCCAAGAAGAAGTTTTTAGTGCCTATAAGCAGTTTTTAACCGCAAGAGAAAATTTCATTTCTGCCAAAGCTATGTTAGAAAAATTAAAAGAAGATTATAGAACTATGCAAAAGAAATATGAAAATGGATTAGCTAGTATCGTTGATCTTACAACTACTCTTGCCAGGCTTTCTCAAGCCCGTACTCAAGTTGCTTTAGCTCAATATGAGATAATTTTTAAAAACTTGCAATTAAAAAAAGCAATAGGTGAAATTCCTGGACTATGAAAGGTATTTATAAAGTAATTATTTTCGTAGTAATCTCCTCTCTATTATTTTTTGGTTGTAAAAATCCCAAGAGTCCTCAGGAAAAAGAGGTGTTGCCCAAAAAGGAGGTCAAAGTGGGCAGAGGAGATATTTATTTAGAGGTTGCAGCAACAGGTGCAGTAAAACCACAGGTTGGTGCTCAGGTGAAGGTTGGAGCAAGGATTTCTGGAAGAGTAGAAAGGCTTTTTGTGAAACAAGGTGATTATGTAAAAAAAGGGGAACTAATTGCGGTGATAGAGCATGAAGAGATAAAAAGACAAGTGGAACGCTATCAGTCAGTCTATAAAGATGCCTTGGCACAGCTTGAAAAGGTAAAATTAACCTATCCAGAAAGGATAGCAGCTCAGAAAAAGACTGTTCAAGCCCTTCAAAGTGAACTTTCCCAATTAGAAAGAGAAGCAAAGAGATTGGAGGTTTTATTTAAGGATGGGTTGATTTCTAAGACAGAGTTAGAACGCATTGAAAGGGATAGAGAAGTGAAAGCCTATCAACTTGAGGCTCAATATGCTCAGCTCAAGTCTTTAAAATTGGAATATGAAAAGGAATTAGAAAGAGCAAGGGCACAAGTTGAGATCGCAAGGAAACAATTAGAAGAAGCCAAAGTAAGGGAACAGTATGCTTA
>JBKBRL010000110.1:0-3860 GCA_046292115.1 Caldimicrobium sp. | reverse complement strand
CTAAACAACTCTTCTTTTAAATCCCCTTTTAGGTGGGTTTTTTCTCCTTTTTTCTCTACTAAAAGTGGGAAGAGCTTTTTCCAGGCACTTTTTGGAAGAGCCTTAAAAGAAAAATTTCCACTATAAAGATATTGAGATAGTGCGGTCAAGATTATAGTACTCCAGGTCAAGAAGTTTATATCTATATTTCTTCCAGGTTGATAAATTTCTTTTATCCAGTTAGAGAGAGGTCCTAAGCCTTTTTCTAAAAGAGGAGCAATATAGGCAATTTCTTCTAAGTACCGTCTTACCATACGGATTTCACTCATTTTGGAAAATTCAATATATTCTTGGTCAGTGCCTATTTTATTAGGATTAAAAAGCTTAACTTGATTTAGTTTTTTCTCTGTAACGCCTTTTAAATAGCCAGCGTAGGGATGATCTAAGTATTTTAAAATAGAGGGATAGTAATCGGGATGATTAAAAAGGCTTAAAGCAAATTTTCTTAATTCTCTCAGAGCAGTTTTTGAAACTCTGAATATATCTTCAAGGTAATAATTGGTGAGAAATTCCTGAGCTAAAGAAATATTATCACCAACTAAGTATTCAAGCCCCAAATTCAAGCCACACCACGTCTTTTGGATACCTCTTTGCACTTCTTCAATACTATCTATTACAGGATAATCTACTAAGGTAACCTTTGTGGCAATCCATGCCATTTCTCTCTGAATTTTTTCTAAAACCTTTATATCATGAATTTGGGATAAGGCCCTATGAATTAAAAGTTCTGAAGATCCCTCTAAAGGTATTAGATAAAGAATTGAAGGTGGTTTATTACTTTCCGGTAGCATTTTATAGTCATATTTATGTAGTTTCTTTGGATGAATATGGGTATAGACTTCTAGAGCTGTATAATAGTCTGGGATGCCTTCATCTGCTAATCTCCCATTTCTAAACCTAAAGGCTCTTTCTTCTACTTCAAGTGGGATTTCCCAAATAACCGATTCCATTAAAGCGAAATAGGTTTCAGGCATTTCCTCTCTTAATATTTCAATTATTCTTCTAAAATAAAATTCCAGTTTTTCTTCTTTGAATTCGATAAAATAAAGGTCATCTAAGGTATATGGTGGGAGATAGTCATAGGCTTCTAATAAATCAACATCATCCGGTCTTTTATAAACTTTGATAAATTTTTGCATAATGGCTACTAAAAAATCCCAATCTACAAAAGCTAACCATTCAAGAACTTTTCCTTCTCCTGCTTCAAAAAGGAGTATTATCCAGCTTGCTATTCTATCTAATTTCAATCTATCTTTATACCAACAATCAAAATCCATAATAAATTGAATCTGAGAAGGACTGGCATAGGAGAGAAGTTCTACTACTAAATCTAAAGAAGAGGCCTTTAAGGTGAGAAAAAATTCTACAAGAGGCAAATTTTTAGTTAAAGCTTCTGCATAAGGAGAAAGTAGAATTAAAGAAGCCCTTTTTTCCCAAGGAGCACTTAAGATAAGCTCTTTTAATTCCTCAAATTTCAAAATACTTAATTTTTCTTCTAATTCTCTCTCTGGCAAGTTTAAAATTTTCTCAATATCATATTTTAGAGGGGACTTCATTGTAAAAGGCAGATTCATAATATTTCACCTCATCTTTTACCCAATTTATAATGATTACATCAAAGCGTATTTCTTTTATTTTACTCAAAATTTTTGAATTTTTAAGGAGATAGAACTCAGCCACTTTTAAAATTTTATTTTGCTTAGTAAAATTTACTTTTTCTTCAGGAAATAAGGCATCCTCAGAGGAGATACTTTTTACTTCAACAAAAGACAATAGCTTACCTTTTTTTACGATCAAATCAATTTCACCCCAGGGTGTGCGAAAATTTTTTTCCAAAATTTCAAATCCTTTTTTTTCTAAAAATTTTATAGCCCTTTCTTCTGCTAAATTTCCCTTTTTCCTGAAAGACAGCTTCATAGAACTTCTTTAAAACATTTAAAATTGTGTCTATGAATGGGGCAAACACCATATTTTTTAAGAGCTTCAAGATGTTCTCTTGTAGCATAACCTTTATGTTTTTCAAAGCCATATTGAGGATACTTTTTAGCTATTTCTTCCATATATCTATCTCTTGTCACTTTAGCAAGAATACTGCCTCCGGCTATAGAAAGGCTTAACTTATCTCCTCTTATAAGGGATTTTTGAATACCTTTAAAATAGGGCACTTGGAGAGGACCATCCACTAATAATAAATCAAATTGATTTATCTGTTTTAGACATCTTTCAATAGCTAAAAAAAGAGCTTTTATTATCCCAAACTCATTTATTTCATCCGAAGTTGCCATAGCTATGGCATATTCAAGGGCATCCTGACAAATAATTTCATAAAGCTTTTCTCTTTTTGCAGGGCTTAAAAGTTTGGAATCTTTAATTTGAGAATTTTTATAATCTTTAGGAAAAATTACTAAACCCACACAAAGAGGCCCTGCAATGGCCCCTCTTCCTGCTTCATCAATTCCTGCTATTCTTTGAAAACCTTGCTTCCAATAAAACTCTTCTATAAGATTAAGGGCAGATCCCTTTGGAAATAACAAGTGTATAAAGCTTATTCCATAACTTTATTATCAAATCGTTCTTTCAATCTGGCTGCTTTTCCTGATTTATGGCGTAAAAAATATAATCTGGCTCTTCTTACTTTAGCTCTTTTAACAATTTCAATTTTTTCTATTCTTGGAGAATGTAAAGGAAAGGTCCTTTCAACACCAATTCCAAAGGAAACTTTTCTTACAGTAAAAGTGGCTGAAAGCCCAGAACCTCTACGTCTTATAACTGTACCTTCAAAAACTTGTATCCTTTCTTTTTCTTCCCCTTCTTTTAATTTAAAATGAACCCTTACAGTATCGCCCGGTGCAATTTTTGGAAGATCCGTTTTTATATAAGGCTTTTCCACTTCTCTTATTATAGGATGCATAAGAATTCCTCCTCTTTAGAGTTGGAAATAAATTATAGCATTTCCTTTTAATTTGTCAAACTAATGTTTAAATGCCCTCTGACCAGTAAACATCATAGCAACAGGTGGATAGGCTTCATTACATGCTTGAATAACCTCCCAGTCCCTTACAGAACCACCTGGCTGAAGGATAGCACTAATCCCATGTTTTATAGCTACATCTGCTGCATCCCTAAAAGGTAAAAAGCCATCAGATACCATAACAGCATTAATTAAACCTGCCTTATCTTTTTTGGTTTGCTCATCTATTTCTTCTTTTTGTTCCTTAGGTCTTAATCCCTTTTCTATTTCTAATTCCAATTGTTTATAAGAGATTTTATATTTACTGTAACAGAGCCAATCAGCATAATTTCTATAAGCCTTAAAAATAGCAATTTCAGTACAACCCACTCTGTCTTGCTCTCCTGTTCCAATAGCAACAGTTCTTTCATCTTTAACAAAAAGCACGGAATTTGAAGTAACACCAAGTTCTATAGCCCATCCAAAGATCATATCCCTTATTTCTCTCTCATCTGGTTCCCTTAAGCATTTGTATTCCACGCCATCTTTTACAGCATAAGCAGGTTTTAAGTCCTCTTTACTCCTAATCCTATTTTTCTGTGAAACTTGCAGTATCAGTCCCCCATCTATAAGACTCTTAAATTCAATATAAGGTGTTGTAGCATATTCAGTAAGTTTATCCATTCTTCTTATGCGAAGGATGCGTAAATCTTTTCTTTTTTTTAGTATTTCAACAGCACCTTCCTCATAGTCAGGTGCTGCAATTACCTCAAAATAATGTTCCACAATTGCTTCTGCACAAGCTCTATCTACAGCTCTGTTTAAAGTAATAGCACCGCCAAAGGCAGCCACTCTGTCTGCACTCCAAGCC
>JBKBRL010000109.1:3639-3887 GCA_046292115.1 Caldimicrobium sp. | reverse complement strand
CAACTTTAAAATTTAACTCAATTTCATCTTTTTCTTTCTTTTTTTCTATAAAATGTGATTTATCTATTTTTATACCAGCCTTTTCAGCTAGTTCATATAGGGCATCTTTAAATTCAAGTCCTTTAAACTTCATATAAAAAGTTACCACATCTCCTGCTGCTCCACATCCAAAGCATTTGAAAATTTGTTTTTCAGGGCTAACAACAAATGAAGGTTTCTTTTCGGTATGAAAAGGACAATAGCCCACA
>JBKBRL010000109.1:0-3629 GCA_046292115.1 Caldimicrobium sp. | reverse complement strand
ACAAAATTTCTTCCCACCTTTTTGAGATTGATAAATTGAGAAATAAAACTTACGATCTCAAATCGATTTCTTATTTCTTCAAAAAGAGTTCTTTCAAACATAGAAGGATATTTTATCTATTACCATAAGCTTTAAAAAGATCAAGTCCTTGAGATTCAATTTTTTTCGTAAAGATAAACTAATGTAGCTCCGCTCCCTCCTTCTTCTATAGGAGCTTCTTCAAAAGCTAAAACCAGGGGATGGTCCTTTAAATATTCTTTAATGGCTGCCTTTAACTTACCAGAGCCATGCCCATGAACCACAAGAAGCCTTCTAATACCTTTCAAAAAACAAGTATTTAATTTTTTCTCCAGCAAATAAAGGGCATGGTCCACTGTCTCTCCTATTAAATTAATCTTTTCCTTAGTTAACTTAATAATCCTATCGGACTCAATACCAGAAGTTTTAAAATTAGCTATTTTAACATCCTCTTTAAATGAAGAGTTTTTAGCTTTTCGTAATTGATGAAGAGGTATTTCAATTTTTATCTGGCCAATAAATACTTCTGCCGTCTTTTCTTTAAGTTTATTAATTATTCCCTCTTTATTTAGCTTTTCAATGTAGACCTTATCTCCTCTTTGCAAAGCCTCATCATTTTCTAAAAAGGGATGGAATTTATCTTCCAAAAATTTCATAAAAGCCTTATGTGCCTTCGTTGCTTTTACTTCTTTTAAAGTTTCTAAAAAGCGCTGGAATTGTTCATACCAATCCTTTTGTATGGCTTCCCACTTTTCTGCATAGCTTTTCATTAAATCTTTCTTTAACTCCTCTAATTCATTTTTTTTCTTTTCTAATTCTTCAACCCTCAGTTCAAATTCCTTTCTCAAAGCTTCCAACTTATGAACTTCCTCTAAATATCTCTCATAGTAATTATAAAAAGATTTATCCTTTAAATATTTTTTTGCCCTATCAATAATTTCTTCATCAAAGCCAATCTTTTGTGCCAATTCCAAAGCTTGAGACTCTCCCAAGTAGCCATAAATTAATTTATAATTTTTAACCATAGCTATCTCAAACCGAGTATCTTCTAAAGCGTAAGCTTTAAGTAAAGGAGAATGAGTAGTTACAACAACTTTGGCCCCCCTTTCAAAAAATTTCTCCATACAACCCAACACCAATGCTGAGCCTTCTTCAAAATTTGTCCCTCTCCCTGGTTCATCTAATAAAACAAGTGTTCTCTCATCAACTTCTTCAAGGAGCCTTTTTAGATTTTTTAGATGAGATGAAAAAGAAGATTCCCCTTCTAAAAGATTTTGTTCATCACCTAAATCAACTAAAATTTTATCACATAGGGGAATTTGAGCTTCTTTGGCAGGAATTAAAAATCCATTTAATCCCATAAACATTAAAAGCCCTATAGTTTTTAAACACACTGTTTTACCTCCGAAATTAGGCCCTGTAATAAGAAGAGCGGTTTTTAAAATAAAGTCATTGGATACAGGAAAAGGGCAACCTTCTTCAAGAGCTTTAAAGTAGAGAAGTGGATGAAAGCCTTCTTTTATAACAATAGAACCACCTGAAACAATATCAGGGAAAATTCCTCTATATGTTCTTCCTAACTTTACTTTAGCTAATGTTAAATCAAGATCAATAATAGCTAATTCTAAATCTAAAAGTTTTTCTATCAGGGGAAAAATTGCATCAGAAATATCTTTCAATATCTTCAGTATAGTCTTTTCCTCGCGCCAGTTAAGCTCTTCTAATTCATTAGTTAATTCAACAATTCCTATGGGTTCAATAAAAAGTGTAGCACCGCTTTGAGAGTATCCGTGAAAAATACCTTTAACCTTGCTTTTAAACTCAGGTTTAACAGGAAGCACAAATCTCCCTTCTTTTTGAAGAAAAATGTTGTCTTGCAAATACCCATTTTTATAAAACTTTTCCTTTAACTTTTCAAGTTTATTAAAGAGCTCATCCGTTAATTTCTTTTTTTCTCGTCTAATTAGATATAATTCAAGACTTGCATCATCTTTTATCTCTATCCTCTCTAAATCTAAGATATTTAAAATTTTTGACAATAATGCTTTAAATTTATCATAACTAAGTATAGAATTGTCAAAAGGTGAATTCTCTAAAAAAAGACTTAATTTAAAAGCTGTTCTAAACCACTGCGCCAACACATAAAGTTCTTTTTCTGTAAAGAAACCTCTTTTTTCTGCTTGAGAAATGATCTTTTTTAGAGAGATTAGATTAGGTATCTCTACAATCTCTCCCTTTTCAAGTTTATTCCAAAGATATCTTGATTTTTCTTGTAAAAGCTTGGCTTTAGAAGAGTTTAGTTGAGGTGTATAATTGGAAAGATATTCCTTTGCACTATCAGTAATAAGAAAATTAACTAAATGAACTTTTAATTCTTCCCAGTCTAAAAGGAGATAATCTTTCAACTAATCTTCTAATTTTTTAATCTTCTAATTTTTGTTGGAGCTTCTTTAACTTTTTTAGAAGTTTTTTTCTTGTTGCTTGAATCTTTTTTCTTCTTTTTACACCAGGCTTTTCATAAAATTCTCTTTTTTTAACTTCTGAAAGAATTTTTGTCTTTTCCACTAATCTTTTAAACCTCTTTAATGCTTGTTCAAATGATTCTCCTTCTCTTATGATAATTCCTGCCAAAGAAATTCCCTCCTTTTTCTAATTTTGTCTAAACTTAGCATCAATTTTTAATTTGTCAAGGTTTTCTTAATTATCTTAAAGAACATAATATATAATATCTCGAATAGTAATATAAAAATTATTTGTAAGTATGAGGCTTTTTTTTATAGCTTAGTTATCAACTCAAAATTTTGAAACACCTTATTTTACTATGTGGATTCTATTTTACAAAAATTCTTTCTCTTTAAAGGTTGGTATTTCTCCTTTATGCAATAATTTTAAAAGAGGAGAGGCAATAAAGATGGAGCTATAAGTCCCAATGACAAATCCTAAGGTTAAAGCTAAAGCAAAATTTCTAATAACTATTCCCCCAAAAATTAACAACGCAAGTGAGCCAAAAAGAGTAGTAATGGTAGTAATCACCGTTCTTGAGAGAACTTCATTTAAACTTTTATTAATTAGGAAGTCAAAATTTCTTATTTTTTCGTCTCTAAGAATCACTTCTCTTATTCTGTCAAAGATAACTACTGTGTCAGTGAGCGAATAGCCAGCAATAGTTAGAAGAGCTGTAATAAAGAGGAGGTTTATTTCTAAATTCAAAAGATAAAAAAGGGCAAACAGCCCGATTACATCGTGCAAGGTCGCAAGACCTGCTGCTAAGGCAAAATAAAAATTGAATCTAAAAGAGAGATATAGAGTTATCCCAACAAGAGCTGCAAAAATGGCAAAAAGAGCTTTATGTTTCAACTCTTTACTTATTATTCCACCTATTTCTTCTTTTGCTAAAACTTGAAATTTAGCTTCGGGATGCTTAGTATTAAGGGTTTGAATAATCTTATTTACCTCTTCTGTAAGGGTTTCTTTTCCACTTTTAAATTTTAAAAGAAGTAATTTTTGGTCTTTCACATCCTGTAACACAACATCTTGAAATCCTGCGTCAATCAATGATTTTCTAATCTTATCTAAAGATGGGAGTGTTTCACTTTTCAAATATAAAATTG
>JBKBRL010000108.1:0-3982 GCA_046292115.1 Caldimicrobium sp. | reverse complement strand
AGGGTTACACGATTTAAGGTAAACCCGTAGAGCATACTTAAGAAAAGCGCAATGGCTAAGGTTACAGGGACAGCTATACCCACAACTACAGCCTCTCTCCATCCTAATGAAACCGCTATTAATAAGGTCACAGCAAATGTGGCTATAAAAAGATGTTCCAAAAGTTCATTGGCTTTTTCTTTGGCAGTATCTCCATAATTTCTCGTAACAGTTATGTGTAAGTCAGCAGGCAACATTTTTGCTTTAACCTTTGAGACAACTTGAAGCACTTCTTCTGCAACTGTTACAGCATTAGTCCCTTTCCTTTTGGAAATTGCAATAGTTACTGCAGGATATAGGTCTTTTCCTTGAGCTTTTATACCCTTATGCTCCTTAGCAGGACCTAATCCAATAAAGGTATAATTTTTAATTTCTGAAGGACCATCTATTACCGTAGCTACATCCTTTAAATAAATAGGCTTACCCTCTCTAACACCTACTAAAATATTTTCCACTTCCTCCTTGGAACGTAAAAATTCTCCTACTTGAATAATAAATTCTTGATTTGCTTCTTTTAATTTACCCCCAATACATTGGGCATTGGCATTTTTTAAAATTTGAACAATATGTAAAGGGGATAAGTGAAGTGCTTCCATTTTAATAGGATCAAGAATAACTCTAATCTCACGGGGAAGACCTCCTATCAAAGTAACTTCAGCTACATTTTCAATTTTCTTTATTTCATTCTCTAATACTGCAGCCATCTTTCTCAATGATAAGCTATCGTATCTTTCTCCCCAAAGGGTTAAAGTGAGAATTGGAACATCATCAATGGATTTTGGTTTTATAAGTGGAGGAAGAACTACTCCAGGGGGAGCAAGGTCTAAAGCAGACATCCATTTAGAATTTAGGTCAACTAAGGCTTTTACTGGATCGGTCCCTACATAAAAACGAGCTGTAACAACAGCCATTCCAGGCTTGGAAACAGAATAAATATATTCAATATCCTTAAGTTCCCATAATTTTTTTTCCAAAGGTGTCACTATTCTTTTTTCAATCTCTTCAGGTTCAGCACCTGGATATTGAATAAATATATCAACCATAGGAACGATAATTTGAGGTTCTTCATCCTTAGGCGTTTTAATAATAGCGTAAAATCCCAAAACTAAGGTGACAAATATTAAAATTGGAGTTAATTTTGAATCTATAAAATAATTAACTATTCTTGCAGTGAGATTTCCTCTTTCCACTGGGAAGACTCTCTATTCTAAAATACAACCATTACAAGCCTTTTCTATTCCTTCCACAACTACCATCTCATTTTCAGAAAGGCCAGACAAAACTTCAACCTTTCCTTCCATTTTTTCGCCCAATTTGATGTAACGGAGTTCTAAGGTTTTATCTGGCTTTAAAACAAAGACACCGGTAAAATCAAACCGTTGTAAAAGGGCACTTTCTGGTATTAGGATTGTTTTTCTTTTATCAGGAATTAACACTCTTGCTATCATCCCACTTTTTAATTGAGAAATTATAGGAAGACTTAGCTTAAGAGAAAAAGTTTGAGTTTGTGCATTTATTCCGGAACTTTTTTCTATTACCCTCGCAGGAATTCTCTGTGAGAGTTCTTCAATCCAGACCTTTAACTCCGCTCCTTGCTTTATACTATTAAAATATTTTCCGGGCAAATCAACTTTAATCCTGTAAGGCGCTTTTTCAATAACTAACAGGGGATTCCCAGGAAAAGCTAAATCTCCAAGATTAACTTTTTTCTCTTTGACGCAACCTGAAAAGGGCGCTTTCAAATTTAAATATTTGAGATGGGATACAACGGCCCGTCTTTGCTCTTCTAAAGAATTAATCTGAGCCTTTGCCCTCTCCACAGAAGCCTTAGCACTTTCATATTGGGCTTTCACTTCATCATATTCTTGAGGCGTAACTGCTCTTTCTTTCAAAAGGTTCGAATATCTCTCAAAGGTTCTTTGAATAGACTCAAGATGCGCTTTAGCTGAGATAAGCTCTGCTTCTGCCCCTCTAATTTGATAATTTAGAGCTTCCTTTTGAGCATAAATATTTTCCCCTTCAATTGTTATAAGCAAATCTCCTTTTTTAAAACAATCCCCTTCTTTTACTCTAATAGAAGTAACTGTTCCTGAAAGATTAGTTGAAATTTGAGCTTCCTCCTCTGCTTCTACTCTACCCACATATCCTGTTTCAGAAACATCTCTAACCTCAACTTTTGCTATCTTTAGCCCAGAAACTTTTTGGGGTGTAGACGCTACTTCACCACTTTTTATTTTACTTTTGAAAAATCCCATTAACCAAAGCAAAATTGTTAGAAGTACTAAAATAAATAAGCCATATTTCCAATAAATTTTCATAGCAACTCCTTTAGCCTCCCTCCCGCTAATAAAATTTCTAAATAGGCTTGATGAAGGTCTCTTAAAGCTTGAATTCTTTCAAAACGGGCCAAATCAAGCTGCATCTGTGCATCAAGTAAATCTATTATTTTAGCCAATCCATTTTGATAGCGTAAACTTAAAATTCGTACCATTTCTTCGGCATATTTAATACGCTCCTCGGCACTTTTTAATTTATATAGAGCTGTTTGATACTCCGCATATCCCTTGTCAATTTCATAAAATATCCTGTCCTTTAAATAACGATATCTTTCTTCTAAAGATAAAGCTTTTTCTTTTTCTGCTTGAGCCTTTTTATAAGTTGTTAGGCCTATATCAAAAGCCCAGTTCAACCCAATACCAACTAAATACCCAGAACCACTTGAGCCAAAGGGCACATCTTTATCGTTCATAGATACACTTGCAAAGGCGGTAATTTGAGGCAAATTTTCAGCCAAAATGGCTCGAGAAGACAGTTTTTTTGCCTTTATTTCCTCTTCCAAAGCTTTTAAGTCCGCTCTTTTAAGAAGGGCCTCTGCTTTTATTTTGTTAATATCAATTTGTGGTGGTAAATCTAAAACTATTACATCAAACTCGCCTAAATTTGAATTAACTAATAATTCAAGATTTTTTTTAGCTATTACATATTGATTCTTTGCTCTTTCAAGAGACTCCTTTGCCTGAGCTAAATAGACTTCTGCTCTATAAACATCTGACAAAAGAGCAGTGCCTACTTCATAACGAGCCTTTGCCAATCGAAGATACTCTTTTGCTTCTTCAAGAGAACTCATTGAAACCTTTATACTTTCTTTAGTTAAAATGGCCCATAAATAAGCCTCATATACTTGAGAAAGTACTTCCTCTTCTTTTCTTGAATAAAGATTTTGCACAGCCTGCAAATGAAAAGACGCTGCCTTTTCTTGAGCCTGAATTTTTCCACCAAGCCAAATGGGCAACTCAAGGGTTATTTTTGTTTCAAAATTGGTCCTACTTTTGGGATTAGTAAGATTTTTTAATTCCATATCCTTTGCGGATATATCACCTTGATTAAGTTTAAAAGTAAATACTTGAGCTGGGATATCACTTTTTAAAAAATTTTCTTCAAATTTTAGCCTTGGGAAATAATCTCCACGAATAGCCTCTTTTTCAAGTTGAGCTGACTTAAGCTCCCTTTGGAATGCTTTCAATTCTAAGTTGTTTTTAAGGGCAAGTTCCAAAAAAGTCTTAAGCGAAAGCTCCGTTCCTAAAAGATAGGAAGGAGAAAAAAATAAAAATAATCCAAAAATTGCATAAATTACTGCGAGAGATAAATTCCTTTTCATATACCACCATCTTAACAAAAAAATTATAAAAAACAAGAACAATTTTATTTTTTATTGTGTTCCAAAAGCTATACTACCAATTTCAAATTCAATAATTTAATTCCCCTGCCGAAATATATTAGCTCTTTAACTACTTGACAAGTAAAATTTATCCTTTATAATTGAAATTGATTTTCATTATCATAAAAAAATTTAAAAGGAGGAAAAATGTCAAACAGATTAATAAACTCAAAAAGTCCCTATCTTAAAAAGGCTGCCCATCAACCGGTAGATTGGTATGAATGG
>JBKBRL010000107.1:0-4022 GCA_046292115.1 Caldimicrobium sp. | reverse complement strand
AGGCAGAAGAAGCTTGTGCCCTTTTTAAAGCTTCATAAAAGATGGTGTCATAACAAAATTGAAACCTCACTTTAAAGCGTATCCCTCTTAAAACTCTTGTTGGATCCTCTATAAAGGAATCCAAATGTAGGGGGGTAATTTTTCTTTCTTTTAGGTCCTTTAATCCTGAGACTAAATCCACAATCCTTTCCTCAAAGGGCGGTGTCAGCCCATATATAAGGGCGTTAATAGTGAAATCTCTTCTCATAATATCTTCTTTAAAAGTTGCCTTCTCTACAATAGGTAAGGAAGCAGGCTCAGGATATGTCTCCCTCCTTGCTGTAACTAAATCAAGAACTAAATTTTCGGAAAGCTCAATTTTATATGTGTAAAAAGTGGTTTTAAAAAGGACCTTGCCTGGTATTTTTTTAATATTTTGTTCAAAAAGCGACTCCCAATCACCTTCTAATACCACATCTAAATCTTTAATAGGTCTATTAAGCAAGAGGTCTCTAACAGGACCTCCTGCTATATATAAAAAAAACCCCTTTTTTTTAGCTAACTCTCTACAAAGCTGAAGAAATTCTATCCCACACCTTGGAAGACTAACCTTGGAAAAAAATTTAGACCAGGAATAGGAAAGAACCTTCAATTTGCATTCCTTGGATGATATTTTTGGTAATTTTCAAAAAGTTTTTTGAAATCTAAATGTGTGTAAATTTGGGTGGTTTGAAGGCTTGAATGGCCAAGCATAAGTTGAATAGCCCTTAAATCTGCTCCCCCCTCTAAAAGATGAGTAGCAAAGGAATGTCTAAGAACATGGGGTGAAATTTTACTTGGGTCAAGACCTCCTTTTATAGCATACTCCTTTATGATCTGCCAACACCTCTGCCTTGTAAGAGGTCCCCCTCGTCTATTTAAAAATATATATGTATTACCTTTCCTCTTAGAAACTAAAAGAGGCCTTACTTCCATTAAATACTTTTCTAAAAAGTGCAATGCTACTTCTCCAAGAGGCACAAGCCTCTCCTTCATCCCCTTCCCCAACAATCTCAACAAGCCCAAATTTAAATTAACATTTTCAAATTTAAGAGCTACTAATTCAGAAATCCTAATCCCTGTAGCATAGAGTACCTCTAACATAGTCCTATCTCTAAATCCGAGAGGAGTTTTAATATCAACTACTTGGAAAAGTCTTTCAATCTCTTCCAAAGATAAAATCTTGGGTAACCTTATGGGTAACTTTGGACTTTCTAATAAATGAATAAAAGAGAAATTGTAACCTTTCTCTTCAGATAGAAAGGTCAAAAAATTCCTTAAACTGCTAAGCTTTCTTGCCACTGAATAAGGACTAAATCCTCTCTCTTTTAGTTCCCCTAAATAACCTTGAATTATGTTTATATTCAAATCATCCACACTAAAACCTATTTCATTAAGATAATCAAAAAAATCTATTAAATCTGATATATAAGCCATTAATGTATTGTTAGAATAATGCTTTAAACTGGATAGATAAAGCAAAAATTCTTCTAAAAGGTTTTGCATCCCTAAATATTAAGCTCCTTTAATAATTTCTCTATTTTATAGGAAAGCATTTCATCTTTAAGTGAGAGCCCAAGTGATTTGAGTTTAGCTATTAGTCCTTGTCTTTCTTGCAGAGAAAATTCAGAAAAATTCTTTTTAATTTTTTCTAATATACTCATAATAAGTTCTTTTTCTTCTATATTAAGAAAAAGTAATAAATCTCTTGCGCTCTCTGGTAAGCCAAATTTTTGATAAAATTCTAATACCAATTTTTTAAAATCTTTTTTCCCCACGGCTAAATGAATTTTTTTTAAGAATTCTTCTTTTTCACCGTTGTTTTTAGCAGAAAAAAGTTTTTCCAATTCCTTGAGATATTTTTCTTTGGCTTTTTTATTCTCCCTTTCAGAAACACCTTTTTTACTTTCATATTTCCGTCTAAGTTTAGCAAAACCGCTGGCATCTTTTAATTTATCTATTTCTCTCCAGGATAGTTTTTTCTTTTCATCCGACATTTTAGCTCCTCCTACAGTCAATTTGAAATATTTCTTCCTCTGGGAGTTTAATACAAGTGAGTTTTCCTCCATAAACACATCCTGTATCAATACCTATACGATCTTCCAAGTGTAAGACTTCGGGAAAAGGAGTATGTCCAAAAATGATCTTTTTCTGAAATTTGCCATCAAATAAATAAAAGCTTTGCCTTATCCAAAGTAAATCTTCTTCACTTTGTTCATAAAAGGACTTTGCAGGATTTATTCCTGCATGTACAAAGAAATAATTTCCTATCTCCACATACAACGGTAAAGATTGTACAAATCTTATGTGTTCAGAGGGTATTTTTAACACATCCTCTTCTATGTAATTTTTGAGAGTTTCATAACCTCCATTATATAAAAAAACTTCTATATCCTTTCCAGCAAGATATCTTTCAAACATCCATTCATGATTACCCTTTAAAGGAAAAACTGTATCTGGATAGGTTTCTTTCAGATAAATTATAAGTTCCAACACTTTTCTTGAATCTGGTCCTCTATCTATGTAATCTCCTAAAAAAATTAGATAATCTATACCCCACCTAATAGGTAGTAATTCTAATAATGCCTTCAAAGAATAATAAGAGCCATGAATATCGCCAATGGCAAAAATATTAATCCCAGTAGCGGGCTCTTCTATCGTCAAGCCTTTTAAGCCCATATTTTTTAGCAAAGTCTAAAGCTCTATTCCATTCTTCTTTAGTAATCATCCTATCCAATGGAGGATACTTCCAAGCATCCCCACAGGGCCTATATTGATCCATTAAGTTGAAATAGGTATTCTGAGAGATTTCCTCTGCTATAAACTTTATAACTTCCTCTGTCTGAGATAAATCACCTGGCAACACTAAGTGCCGAACAATCAACCCTCGCTTGGCAATCCCGTTCTCTAATATTAAATCACCTACCTGTCTATGCATTTCCTTTACTGCGTCTCTTACAACCTCTCTATAATTCTTAACCTTTGATAATTTTAACGCTACAGCGTTATCCATATATTTTATGTCAGGCATGTAAATATCAATGATACCCTCTAAAAGTTTTAATGTCTCGAGAGATTCATAGCCACCACAATTATAAACAATAGGTAAATTTAAGCCTTGTTCTGCAGCTATTTTTATCGCTTCAACGATACAAGGCACTTGGTGAGTAGGAGTTACTAAATTTATATTATGACAGCCCCAAACCTGTAATATTAGCATAATTTTTGCTAAGGTTTCAACACTAATTTCCTCACCTTCACCCAAATGACTTATTTCCCAGTTTTGACAATACACACAAGCCATATTACAGTAAGTAAAAAATATAGTTCCAGACCCCGATTTCCCCACAAGAGGCCGCTCTTCTCCAAAATGGGGCCCATAACTTGCAACTATAGGCTTTGCACCTACTTTACAATATCCTTTCTCACCCGAAAGCCTATCCACTTTGCACTCATTTGGGCATAATCTACAGGGACTCAAAAGCTCATATAAAGCTTCTATCCTTTTTTGTAATTCCCCTTTCTCTAAAAGTTCAAGATATGAAGGATATTTCATTTTATAAAATCACACCAATGTTTTATTTCTAAAGATCCTCTTAAGAGGAAACTAAAATTTAAGTAACACCCTGTACAAGCCGTTGCTATCACTTTTTTACCTAATAGCTCTCTCTTCCAAGATTTACTAAAATCCTGCTGAAAGTGACGAAACAACAGAGTTACTTTTGCAGAGCCACAACAAAAATCTTTAATCTCTACTATATTTTTTAAATAATTTTCTCCAGATGTCAAGGGGTTTCTTAAATGACAGGGTAAATGATAAAGTATATGAGATTTAGTTTCTAACTCCATAGGATAATGCAGATTTTCTTTTAAAAAATCAAAAATAAAATAAGTCCTTTCTGAAAGTTCCTTAAAAAGGGGAGCAAAATCCGTATCTAAAAAAAGTTTTGGATAAACCTTTTTAAACATCCAAAAACAGGTGGCACAGAGGGTAAGGATAGGTT
>JBKBRL010000106.1:0-4028 GCA_046292115.1 Caldimicrobium sp. | reverse complement strand
ATCCCCACAGGTGTTTGTACTCCATCTGCAGTTAAAGCGCCAGCTAATTTTAAGTTCTGATAAAAGAGGTCTTCAAATTCTACTCTACTCTTTTTAAATCCAGTGGTAGTCACATTGGCTAAATTATTAGCTATTGTGTCTAACTGAAGTTGTTGCCCTTGCATACCTGTTGCTGCACTCCAAAGACCTCTAATCATTTTTACCTCCTTGCAGTTTCTAATAATTTTTCTGTGGCTTCATCATTGGCTCTAATACTTCTTTGTAAAGACTCAAAGGCCCTGTGTATCTCAATGAGCAAAACCATCTCCTTAATGACATTTACATTTGATTTTTCTACATATCCCTGTTTGATCTCGTAATTTGTTGCCATCATCTCTTGTGCGCCTTCTGAAATATATAAATTTTCTCCTCTTGCCTTTAATTTGCTTAAATCATCAAAGGTTACCACATCTAAACGAGCAATTTCTGTACCATCAATAGAAAGAAGTCCATCTGGGGAAACTCTAAGCTTTAAATTATCCATTGTAACCAACCCCTCTGCCGCCATTCCTGGGTCAAGAACTACAGCTGCACCATTTGCCAATACGGGATAACCTTGCGGTGTTACAAGTCTTCTCTCTGCATCAATCGTAAAATTCCCAGCCCTTGTATAGGCAACTCCTTCAGGAGTCTGTACCTTAAAAAAACCCTCCCCCACAATAGAAAAATTAAGAGGATTTTGAGTTGGTTCTAAATAACCCTGTTGTGGATCTATATAATTATGGCTTTCTTTAAAAGCCCTTTTATAGTTAGGACCTATCTTTTTCATAAGTACCTCTTTAAAACTTAGCCCCTTTGCTTTAAATCCTGGAGTATCTACATTAGCTAAATTATTTGTTACCGTAAAAAATTTTCTCTCCAATAATTGAGCACCTTCTAATGCCTCCAATAAACCTAACTGCGGATTTATCCTAATACCAGCCATCTTACTCCATCAGCTAACCTTATTCTTCTATATTTTTATTGCAAAAATTATACCAAGTTTTTAAAGAGTTTTTTTTCTTTCTAAAGTTTGATTTTATTCTCCTTTTAGTTTAGATAAAATAATTAAAAGGAAAAATCTTCCTTTTATAACAGGAAATCTTTTCATTGTCAAAAAAATGACAGGATTAAGAATTTGACAGTCAAGCAGGAAAAAAGTAAGTTAGAAAGTAGAGCTTGTTGTTTTACAGATTTTAGGTAGAAAGTCTTGAAGGGTGGTATAGAGGGTTTCGGGTTTAAGAAGATACATACATTGAGTGTGGGCACAATTTTTTTTGAAACAGGGCTGACAGGGAAGGTTGGATTTTAATACAATATATTTCTCACTCCAAGGTCCTGTTCTTTGAGGTGAGGTGGGGCCGAAGAGGGCAATTATGGGTTTATTTAAAAGGCTTGCCAAGTGCATTGGTCCTGTGTCCACAGTGATAACGATTTCGCTTCTTTTTATTAGGTAAAGAAGTTCTTTTAGGTTTGTTTTTCCAACAAAACTATAAACTCCCTCGTATTTTTCAGAGAGGTTTTCAGCAAAGCTTTTAAAAGGTTCTTTTTTGTCACCTACAAAATAAAAGTCAAAATCCTTCCTTAATGTTTTTGTTAAGCCAATAAAATTTTCCCAATAGGAGGGGGGCCAAAGCTTTGTCTTCCATCTGGCTGAAGGAATGAGTATGAAATAAGGTTTTTTTGCCTCAAAATTGAAGGGTCTTTCCTCTGAAAGGGGGACCTCTCTTATTATTTCTATTTCCTTAGGCTGCACTTCTTTTCCTTCCAACAGAAAAAAATAGCTCTTTTGGGCTAAAAGAAGATATCTTTTAACTGCATGTAGTTCCCTATCATAAGGGGCAAACTTTACTTTATAGAAAAGGGAGCTTCCTTCTTTAGAATTTGAAAAGCCGATGCTATACAAGTTTTTAGTGAAAAAGGTAATCAAAGCACTCTTTAATAATCCTTGGAAATCAATTACAGCAGTATATTCAACCTCTCTTAATTCTAATAAAAACTTTCTAAGCTGATAGATATGTTTGAGATAAGATTTGTTAAAAAGAATAACCCTTGAGAGATAGGGATGTTCTTTAAGGAGTTGAGCATTTTTCTCTTCTACTACCCAATCTATTTGGGCAGAAGGCAAAACCTTTTTGAGATAAGAAAGAGCAGGAAGGGTTTGGATAACATCCCCTAAGGCTGAAAGTTTTACTATGAGCAGCTTCAAGGGTTACAAGGTCCTTATGTCTTCTAAGATGAATTCTACAGCTTCTAATAGAGTTTCCGCAATGAAGCTGGGTTTATAAGATTTTTGTGGCAAAAGGTATTCCTTTTCTCCTCTGCCATATCCAGTTAACACAAGAATTCCCTTTAAGCCTGCATTTATAGCAAGTTCTATATCTATAAGTCTATCCCCTATAACATAAGATTTTTTTAGATCAATGGGATATTTAGCAAAGGCTTTTTCGATTAGGCCTGTTTTTGGCTTTCTACAAGGACAGTTTTCATTGGGATGATGGAGGCAAACAAAAAATTCATCAATTTGAGCCCCCTTTTTTTTAAGCCTAATTTGTATTTCCCTATTAACTTCTTCTACTAAGCTCTCTGGAAAATAACCCCTTGCTGGTCCGCTTTGATTTGTTACTACAAAAATTTTAAAACCTGCTTTTCTTAAAAGTCTTATAGCCTTTGGAACTCCTGGTAGAATTTTTAACCGAGAAAGATGATTTAAATATCCCACCTCTTCATTGATAGTGCCATCTCTATCTAAAAAGACAGCAGGAAATGGTTTTATAAGATTATTTTCTTGGATGTTTGTCATGGGTTCAGAAGATGAAATTTGAATTCCCAGGGTAGTAATTCTTTATTAAATTTTAAGATGCTTTTGAAATTAAATTGTTTTTCCAGGTCCTCTAAGTAAAAAATTTCTTCTCCTATAGTTTCAGTAAGTATAGGGTTTACTTCTATTTCAAGTTTTTTATTTTTTATATGGGGTCCCATTTTCATTATTCTTCTTAAGATTTCATAATAAATGGTTCTTTTGGATTTAATCCTTCCCTCGCCATTACAAAGGGGGCAAGTTTCTAAGAAAGCTTCGTAGAGAGAATCTCTCTTTCGTTCTCTTGTCATTTGAAGAAGGCCAAAGGGAGAAAGGGGAAGAAGACTATGTTTAGCCCTATCTTTTTTTAGTGCATTTTTAAGGGTTTCTAAAACCAGTTCTTGATGGGCAGGATTTTCCATATCAATAAAATCAATAACTATGAGTCCTCCAATATTGCGAAGCCTTAATTGAAAGGGAATCTCCTGAGCCGCTTCTAAGTTTATTTTTAGTACCGTTTCTTCCAATTCATTGGAGCCAATATATCTACCCGTGTTTACATCTATGGCTGTGAAAGCTTCGCAAGGCTCAATTACGATAAAGCCTCCAGATTTTAGCCAAACCTTTCTTGATAAAAGCTTTTTGACATCTATTTGAAATCCATGGACATAAAAGATATCCTCTTTTCCTTCATATAACTCAAGTCTTGATAGAAACTCCGGAAAATATCTTTCTAAAAAGTTTTTTATTTGTTCATAAAATTGAGCATTATCTACTATGATAGAAGAGATCTCTTTGGTAAGGAGATCTCTTATAGTTCTAAAAGCAATGTTTAATTCTTCATGAACTAAGGCTGGAGCTTTAATGTTCTTAGCTCTTTCTTGGATATCTTCCCATAGACAGAGAAGGATTTCCATTTCCCTTTTTAAAGCCTCTTCAGTAGCCTCAACGGCAGCTGTTCTTATTATCCAACCCGTATTTGCTGGTCTAAGTCTTTCAACCATCTCTTTAAGATGGTTTCTTATGGACGGGTCGCTGATTTTTTTAGAAATCCCAATGTGATGAAAATAGGGCAAATAGATAAGATAATGCCCAGGTAGAGTTATATTAGTGGAAACTCTTGCCCCCTTTTGTCCTAAAGGTTCTTTTATCACTTGAACTAAGATTTCCTTCCCTTCTTTTAAAATTCCCTGTAAATTTGTAGGTTTAA
>JBKBRL010000105.1:0-4037 GCA_046292115.1 Caldimicrobium sp. | reverse complement strand
AAAAAGTAAACTTGAGACAATTTTCTTCATAACTCCACCTCCTTAAGTTATCAAATAAATAAAACTTTCCCTTCTTCTCTATATTTTAAAGAATCCTATTTACTTTATCAATACTAAATGATACCCTATGATACCCTAAAATTTTAAAAGAAATTTAATAAATAATGGAACTCATTCCATCTCCACTCCATATGTATTCCAAAAAATTAAAGCTTGAACACCTATGGATACTGTTGAAGTAGTTTACGAACCGTCCAAATTATTTACAAATATAGCATTCTTTTTCAAAAATTAAAAATTACATCACCTTTAACCTGGAAGTCATTTTGATGCTACTTAGAAGAATAGAGAAAAATTCTTACGACTTTATTGGGGGAGTTTTTATTAAAAATTTCCATTTAAAATGAATCTTGTTTTTTAATATTATTAAGCTATAATAAAAGTGATGTTTAAGTTATTTCTAACCAAGTGTGATACAAGAAATTTAATAATTTTCTTATGTTAGCAAATAAAATTTTACATATAATACTTGGCATATTAGGGGTTTTCGTTATTCCTGTCCAGATGGTAACAACTTTTGTTCTGGGACTACTTATATCTATACCAATTGTTGGGGAATTGTTGCTTACAATAATAAGTTTTATTTAGATAATTTTTTTCTACGGACCCCTTCTTGTGCTGTCTTATCTTTATGAACGATCACCAATTTTAAGACCTTTAATTTCGCTTGCTGGCGTTCCCTTAGCGATTATTGGTGATATCTATGTCACTTTAATGCCGTCAATGGGTGAATGGGAGAGTCGGTGGATAAAAATGATATATTGCCAGACTTTTCCTTTTACATACGAATTCCATAGAATTAGTACAAAAAAAGAACAAAATGTTAGCCAAAATATGTACGAAATTTTTGAGAGACTCGCACCTGAATTAAGAAATTATGCTTTTCACTTAATTAACACTAACCACAGCGAATCTGAGCAAACTGACTAAAGTAGAATAACTCGAGAAAAAAACAAATAAAACGTCTTTTCCATTCCGCTTCAAGGCAACACGGCTGAAAGCGGGAAATTCCAACTGACGAGCCCATTAATAAAATCGTATCGGATTTTCAAATACACACAGCCAATTGGTAAATCCTGTTGCTGGCTCTCCCTCTGCGAGGATTCATCAACCCATTTTAGGCACAAAGTTTAATTTTATGTCTTTTTTCCGCGTGAGCGTATCGTCACAAGTGAGCTTTTTATAAAGTGTATATGAACTATGCAGGATGTAAAACAATACCTCTCACCTCGTAATGACACAATAATAATAGTAAAAGCCGTAAAGAAATTAATAACTAACTCTCCACTCCTTAAAACTCATACAAAAATTATATTTAACTTTTTTCAAAAATAAATTAAACTAATTTTACAAAAGTCCTTTCTTTTCTTGATTCAATAGATTCAATATTTCACAATTATCAATAAAAAATGGTTGGTATTTTTGTTGGTAGTTTTAAACTTGAGGTATTTTTAAAATTAGCAAAAATTGAAGCTCTCTATCATTATGTAATTGTCCGCAGCCTCCACCAAAAAATTATTTCACTTAGTTTTAGTCCATTTAACTTAGTCTCAAACATTAGATAAAATAAGAAAGAATGGTAGCCGCAGGATTAAGCCTGCGTGTAAAAGACATGAACGGTCGCCACCTAAAGGTTGCGGCTACCATTGTTTACTTCTTTGACGCCTTCTGAGAAGCCTTTGCATTGTGATTGATGATAACTGATTTGCTCTTCATGGTGTATACTCCTTCTGGGATCTCTGCAACCATCCTGATAACCTCCTGTTTGGTTTTAATGTTGAATAAATAAGAAGTTTTAAAGGATGGTTGCCCTTTTTGTCAATTATGAGGAAACAACCCCTTTTCGAAGAGATTATTTTTGAGGAAACGCAGAAGCTTGACAAATACTTGTTTTTTTTTAAAATTAAAATCAATGAATAAAATACATATCTTCTTTTTCTTTTATATCTTCTTTTTCTTAAGTCTTATTTTATCTTCTATAATCTTTATATCTTCAGATAGCTTAGCATATGAGGACTCAAAGGAGAAACGCATCAATTTATGGCCATTAGTTGTCTATTCTAAATCAAAAAATGAAAACATAGAGAGGATTGAAATTTTAGGTCCCTTTATACAAAAATATCGTTTCAAAGATGAAAAAGGGTTCTCCTTAAGGCCCATTTACTCTTCAGTAGAAGAAAAAGAAGAAAAACGAGCTTTTTTCCTGTCTCCACTTGGTCTTTATAAATCTGACAATGAGACAAGTACTTTTAAATTAATTCCTCTAATAAATCAAAAAGTTGAAAAAGAAGCTACAGAAGAAAAAGAGGGAAAAAAATGGGAATATTTCCCTATTTTTTGGGGAAGAACTGCTAATAATGAAACCTACGGTGGATTTTTTCCTTTCTATGGAAAATATAAAGAGAGATTCGGCAGAGAAGAAATTACTTTTATTTTATGGCCTATTTATTCAAAAGTAGAATATCAAGAGCATAAGGCCTATAATATTTTGTGGCCTTTTTTTAGAATTTCCAAAGCAAAGGATCCCGAAAATAAAGAATATGGAGGCTATAAATTTTGGCCCTTTTATGGTCATTTTAAAGAAGGAGAAGAGGAAAGAAAATTTATACTTTGGCCCTTTTATATCAGACAAACATACAAAGATGATGCTGGAAATTTTGAAGAAAAAGTTTTGTATTTTCCCTTTTATGGTAGAGAAAAAACCGATGCCTATGAAAAAAGTTTTTACTTTTGGCCTTTTTTTCAAAAAGTTTGTGCCTCTGATCCCTTTTATGAACAGATTGATGCTCCGTGGCCTTTTTACAGAAAAATTAGAGGAGAGGAAATATCAGGTAAAAGAATTTGGCCTTTCTACGGTTATGTAAAGAAAAAAGAAACTTATGATTCTTTTATTCTTTGGCCTTTTTACTTTTATAAAGAGGATAACTATAAAAAGGGAAATTTTACCTATTTTGAAAAGGAACATAGGTTCCTCCTTCTTTCAAAGGAAAATCAAGTTTTTGAAAATGGAACCTTAACTCATCGTGAGTTTAGGTTTTGGCCTTTTTACTATTCCTCTGAATCTAAAGAAAAAAATTTAAAAATCCATTATTTACCAGCTTTAATTCCGTTTTATGACGAAGGAGTGGAAAGAAATTATGGTCCCCTCTTTAGGATATTTGAAAATTATGAAAAAGAAGATTATCAATTTGTAAAAATTTTATGGGGACTATATAGATTTGAAAAGAAAGGGAACAGAAAAGTCCATGAGCTTGCCTTTATTGTTAGAACGGTTCAAGATGATAAAACTAACTATTTTGAAATATTGGAAGGGTTTTTTGGAGCAGGTAAAATTGGCGATCAACCAGTTATTAAAGTATTATATATAAATTTCTGGCTAAAAAAAATCACCGATGCCCATTAAAATTGCTATTTATCCAGGAACCTTTGACCCTATAACTAACGGCCATATTGATCTTATCCATCGAGCTTTAAAAATCTTCGATAAAATAGTGGTAGCCATTGGTGAAAACCCTACTAAAACTCCTTTATTTTCATTAGAAGAACGCCTATTTCTTATCAAATCTTCCTTAGAAGAAGCAGGTATAATAGAGAGGGTGGAAATTGAAAGTTTTTCAGGTCTTTTAGTAGATTTTGCCAAAAAAAAAGGAGCAGTAGCCATTATAAGAGGATTAAGGGCGGTGTCTGATTTTGAATATGAAATGCAATTAGCCTTAATGAATAGAAAATTAGCAAATTCTATTGATACTATCTTTCTTATGCCCAGTTTAAAATACATTTTTTTAAGCTCATCAATTATCAAAGAAGCAGCCAAATTAGGTGGAAATGTGGAAGACTTAGTTCCTAAAGTTGTAATGGAAAAACTAAGAGAAAAACTTGCAAAGAAGTTATGATTTATTTTTTAATTTCCTTCTTTCTTTTTACAATATCAATTCCCAGTTCCCTGGCTGAAACTATACTTCTTTATGAAATTTTTT
>JBKBRL010000104.1:3803-4047 GCA_046292115.1 Caldimicrobium sp. | reverse complement strand
TTAGAAATTTATGGCTATTTTTTGTATCTTTTCATTTTTTTTACTCTCAAAATATTCTTTAACTTGTTCAACAAAGGCTTCAAGGCGCATTCTAACACCCAAGGATTTTTGTCCATCGCAGGGCACAGTAAAAATTGGTAATTTATCTCCTGTCTCTTCTCTAATCCTTTTAAGAATGGCAGATTGCACATTTCCAGGCATACAGGCAAAGGGTATCACATTTACCAACCCTGAAACTCCTATT
>JBKBRL010000104.1:0-3793 GCA_046292115.1 Caldimicrobium sp. | reverse complement strand
AAATACTCTACTGCTTTTCCCACAGAGAGCATCACTTCGCCACCCTCGTAGTCAGGATGTACATAGGGACTGGCTAATTTTTCTAACTCCTCAATTGTGGGATCCTTTGCCCTATCTCCTAAAAATTCTTCCACTATTTTAATAAAAGCTTCTTCCTCTTTGGCCTGAATTCTATTTTCTATAATAAACTTTAAAGTAGCTCCCAAAATTCCTGTTTTTTTTGCCCATTTTTTTGAAATAAAGTTAATAAAATAAATCCATTCTCCTACTGGAGGCAATAACACTTCAAGTCCCATATTTTCTAAAGTCCTATATAAATTTTCATTGGCAAAGGCATTGTTTCTAACATAAATCTCACCTACAACTCCCACAACTGGCAATATTTCCTCCTTCATGGTCACTTGGGAAAATTTTTCTTTTATTTCCAGCATTACCTCAAGAAGATTTTCTCTCTTTTCAATGGCTTTCTCAATTTTTTCTAAACTTTCTCTATACAGCCTATCTACAAGTTCCTTATCTAAGGCATAGGGACGTGTTTTTCTTAAAAGCTTATCTAATATATCAACAGCAACTACTCCTCTCCAAGCTATGCGTGTAAATTCTCTCCCTACAATTCCCAAGTCATCATAAAAGCCTATATCTTGTTCAGGGGAATATATTGGGAAATTAGTTAATCCAAGGTCTCTTAAAATTTTTTTCTGCAGGCGATTGTACTGACCAAATCTACAAGGGCCTGAACCGTCTGGCATAAAGAAGACACTTTTTTCTGGGTCAAAATCAGGACGATTAATTAATTTTATCAAATCACCTGTAGTTAATATGGTAGGATAACATTCCTTGCCAGAAGTCCATTTTCTACCAAGCTCTAAAGATTCTTCATCTGGCTCCGGTAAAACCTCTGCTTTAACTCCACAAGCTCTAAAAGCGGCGGCTAAAGCTCTTGCGTGATCGCACATATTGGGTATATAAATAGTCCTCCTTTCCTCTGGGGTGATTCTATGAATTTTGAAACTTCTGTTTAGCTCGTACACCTTCCTTTTGCTTTTTATACTATCTACAAAAGCTTCAAGCCTTGTCACCAACCCGGCTTCTGCACTATGTTCATCTACTTCTATTTCAATAGATGGCTTTCCTGCAAGGAGTTCTTCAAAAAAGTGGGCTATAAAAGAATCTGGTCCGCAAGAGAAATTAGTAAAATATATAGGGAAAAGATTGGGATTTTCTCTTATATAATGAGCTGCCAATAAAAATCTTTGTCCATATTCCCAATACATACCCTCTAAGGTATCTCTTTCTTTTACCTCTTCTAAAGGTAGCATCTCTACAGGAAGCCCAAGTAAGCCAAGTTTTCTTATTTTATGATGAAGCGCAAGATTGGCCCCAGTGTCAAAGGCATTGTAAGGTCTACCAACAATTACAAGCACTAATTCATTACCAAATTCCTTTAAAAGCTCTCTTCCGCGTCTTTTTAAAAATTCATGGAAATCTCTTTGCGCTTCCTCTGCTATCTTCCAAGCCTTTTTAACTTTTTCAACAGGCTCTTCAAGCATAAAGGCTAATTTTTTTATTTCCTCCTGAAGGATATGCCTTTCTCTACCTAAATGAAAAACTGGAGTTATGGTTCTTACTCCTAATTCCTTAAAATTTATACTTGCTGGGCTAATCCAAGGTAAACTCTGTACCCAAGGACAAATTTTTCCAAGTTTCAATTCTGGAACCTCGGGAGGTAAATCCGTAATTTGTGGAAGGAATAAATTTTTCACACCTAATTCTAAAAGGGTCTTTACTTGCCCAAGAGCAATTTTTACAGGGAAACAGGGCTCAGCAGGTGCTAATTCACATCCCTTTTTTATGATCTCTTTAGATGTAGGAGGTGAGAGGAAAACCTTATAACCTAATTCTTGAAAAAGAGTAGCAAAAAGGGGGAGCCATTCAAAAAATTGTAGAGCCCTTGGGATCCCTATAACATGAGAAGAAGATAAATCCATATTTTCTGGTAGAGGATTCACAAAGGATAGAAGCTTTTTTTCTCTCTCGATGGTGGGATTGGGAATTCTTTCATCGGGTTTTCTATGGTCCAGCTCATAACGATCACATCTTCCACCATAGTAAAAGGGTTGAGAACCATCTACTACTACCTTATGGATTTCACATTGGTTGGGACAATATTTACATTCAAAAGTAGATATGAGATACTTAGTTTGCGTCAAGTCAAAACCTTTAAATTTGCTTTCTCCCTTAACTTCAGCCTTAGCTAAAAGAGCAACTCCTATTGCTCCTGTAACTTCATTGTTAGGTGGGACAATAATGGGCTTACCTAAAACCTTTTCAAAAGCGGCAACCACACCTTTATTGAAAGCTACTGCCCCTTGGAAAAATATCTTCTTACCAATTTTTCTTCCCTCTACTACCTTGTTTAAATAGTTATAAACAATTGAATAACAAAGACCTGCCACTAAGTCTTCACGAGGTAGTCCCTGCTGTTGATAATGCAACAGATCTGATTGCATAAAAACGGTACATCTCTCCCCCATTTTGAGGGGAGCTTTGCTCTTTAAAGCTATATCTCCAAATTCCTCAATGGGAATCCCTAATTTAACTCCTTGCTCTTGTAAGAAAGAACCTGTCCCTGCAGCACATGCCTTATTCATCGTAAAATCGGCAATGGTACCTTGATCTATATAAATATACTTAGAATCTTGACCACCGATTTCAAAAATAGTATCCACCTCTGGGTCTAAATAAAGAGCGCCATAAGCTTGCGCGGTAATCTCATTTCTAATTACATCAGCCCCAATAAAATCTCCCACGAGATATCTCCCTGAGCCAGTTACTCCTACACCTTTGACCTTTACCTTATCAGGGAGCCTTTTTTTAAGCTCAGCTAAACCTTTTTTTATACTCTCCAAGGGTTTTCCATGATGAAATAGATAAACCTTTGCCACCAAACTGCCATCCTCATCTAAAGCAACGAGTTTGGTACTTACAGACCCAACATCAACTCCTAAATATATATATAATTCTTCTTCCATACTTCTATCTTTTTTAATTTTTGCCTCTATTTTTCTTTTTATTTTTTCTGATAATTCCAAGGATTCATAGGGATACAAAAGAGGATAGCGAGGGGGGTTATAATCTCTATTTTTTAAGTATATTCTTAGTAATTCAGATCCTCTATAAGAAGAGGCAGCTTTACCTTCTAAACCATAGAAAGCAGCACCGATTGCTCCCATAATTTTAAAATATTCTGGAATAATTAACTCATCCTCTTTTAAATGGAAAACCTCTTTTATAGCTCTTCTTACACCTAAATTTGCTGCTACACCTCCTTGAAAAACTAAAGGAGGCAATACTGGTTTTCCTTTTGCAAGATTACTTTTCAAATTTCTGATTATGGCATAACAAAGGCCTGCAATTATTTCTTCATCAGGCACTGCTGCTTGTTGAAGATGAATCATATCAGATTTAGCAAAAACGGTACATCTCCCCGCAATTCTTGGAATATTTTTTGCTAAAAGGGCCTTTCGAGAAAACTCTTCAATATCATACCCAAGCCTTGCTGCCTGTTGCTCAAGGAAAGATCCAGTCCCCGCAGCGCAAAGGGTATTTAAGGCAAAATCTTCAATCTCAGGTACACCCCTTTCATGAGTTATAAAAATTAGCTTGGAATCTTCTCCACCTATATCAATAATGGTCTTAGCTTGAGGATGAAAATATGTTGCAGCCTTGGCATGAGCCATAACTTCATTGACAAAAGCTACACCCAAAATATTAGAAATAGTTTTTCCAGCTG
>JBKBRL010000103.1:0-4088 GCA_046292115.1 Caldimicrobium sp. | reverse complement strand
ATTGAAAACCAAGGTAAATGTGAATATTGGCACATCCAAAGATAGACCCAATCTTGAGGAAGAAATATCTAAATTGGAAATAGCCCTAAAATATGGAACAGATACTGTAATGGATCTTTCCACAGGAGGGCCTTTAGATGAGATAAGAAAAATTATTCGGGAGAAATGTCCTGTTCCCTTAGGGACAGTGCCCATATATCAGGCAGCCATCGAGGCAGTAGAAAAGCATCATAAATCTATTGTACATATGACAGTATCAGAAATTTTTGATGTATTACAAAGGCAAGCTGAAGACGGCGTAGATTTTATGACGGTCCATTGTGGTATCACAAGAACTGCCTTAGAAAGACTAAAAAATAAAGAACGCATTTTAGGAGTAGTTTCACGAGGTGGTTCCTTTATTATTGAATGGATGGTTTACAACGGTAAAGAGAATCCTCTTTATGAATATTATGATGAGCTTTTAGACCTTGCTGCCGCTTATGATATTACGCTTTCCTTGGGTGATGGGCTTCGCCCTGGCTGCATTGCCGATGCCACAGATGGGCCACAAATTCAAGAATTAATCACACTTGGAGAGCTAACCCTTCGTGCTTGGGAAAAGGGAGTTCAAGTAATGATAGAGGGGCCTGGGCATGTGCCACTCGATCAAATTGAAGCTAATATGAAGCTGCAAAAACAGCTCTGTTTTAATGCACCTTTTTATGTTCTTGGCCCTTTACCCACAGATATTGCTCCTGGATATGATCACATTGTAGGAGCCATTGGGGGAGCAATCGCAGGAGCTTTTGGCGCAGATTTCCTTTGCTATTTAACGCCTGCAGAACATCTTCGCCTACCTACCATAGAGGATGTAAAAGAAGGCATTATTGCTTCAAAAATTGCTGCTCATATTGCAGACTTAGTGAAAGGTATAAAAGGTGCTTGGGAGTGGGATTTAGAAATGGCAAAGGCAAGAGCAGCCCTTGACTGGGAAAAACAGATAGAACTCTCCATTGACCCAGAAAAAGCAAGAAAATATAGACTTGAGGGCGGTATTTCTAAAAGTAAAGCCTGCACTATGTGCGGTGAATATTGTGCCATAAAAATCTATGAACATTCCTATAAATTTTTAAAGGGTGCTTGCTAACCTTTTAGAAAAAACCTTTTATAAAAAATATAGGCTAATAAGAAAAGTATACCAATTAATCCCCAGAAGGCTACAGCTCTAAAGGTTTCCTGAAAACCCCAGCTTAAGGCATGAAGATACTGCACTTTATAAAAAAGTGCTTCTGTCTTTTTTATGGCTATCTCTGTTGAAAAAAACTTCTCTGCTAAAAAAGTCCTCGTTGAAAGAAAGTTTTCCATAACAGGGTAATTTTGGAGCTCCGTTAGGCGAAGAAAATTTTTCTGGGTATTATATTCCAAGTGATTAGTAGCAAGAGCAGTTCCGAAGGAACCACCTACGAATCTCTGATAATGCATTAGCACCACACCTAACCCCGTCAAGGGCCCTAATTTTCTTAAAGATAAAGCAGTAAGAGGGGCAAAAAAAGTGCCCATCGAAATTCCAAGAGGTATAGTTAGAAAGGTGGCTTTCCACACAGGGGTGTAATAATTAATCTTAGGAATGAGATAAAAGGAGGTAATTAAAAAAAGGAAAGAACTGAAAAGAAGAATTTTTAGAGGCGATATTTTATCTGAAAGGTAGCCTGAGATAATACTAAAAGAGCCTATAAAGATTGCAAAGGTTAGAATATGAAGGCCTGCCTGAAAGGTAGTTAGGCCTTTTAAATTTTCATAATATAAGGGCAAGAGAAAAAATATTTGATAAACTCCAAAGCCTAAAGTAAAAAAATGCATCCCCATAGGAAAGCCAAATTCTGGTATTTTATAAATAGACAATTTAACCAAGGGATATTTTGAAAGCATTTCACTCAAAAAATAGAAAATAAAGCTAATTAGGCTTATAAAAAGTAGCGTAGTAATTATTTGGGATTGGAACCAACCTAATTGTTGCCCTTTAGAAAGCATAATAAGAAGAGAAAGGGTAGCGGAGGAAATGAAAAAATAGCTCAAAAAGTTAAATCTAAACATCCTTAGTCGCCCAAGCTCTTTTGGAAGCAAGAGTAGCCCTAATATAAAATTTATAAATCCTATGGGCACATTTATAAAAAAAATCCATCTCCAATTAAAAAGTTCTGTTAAAAGTCCTCCTAAGGTAGGCCCCAGGGCAGGTGCAAAACTTACCCCTAAACCAAAAATTCCCATAGCAAGCCCTCTTTTTTCTGGGGGATAGAGGGAAATTAAAATAGTCTGAGCAGAGGCTGCGATGAAGGCCTCCCCAACACCCTGTATTACCCGAAAAAATACCATCTGTGGCAAATTTTGAGCTAATCCGCAAAAAAAACTGGATACTGTAAAAGTAAATAAACCTGTGAGAAAAATGTAGGAATATCCAAAATACCTTGCTAAATGCTCTGTCAAAAAGAGGGCAGTTGCTGCTGCAATCATATAGCTTGTAATTACCCATTGTATACCATAGAGGTCTGTTGAAAGTGGCCCCATCATCTTGGGCACTACTATGTCCACAATCGTAGTATCTAAAATAGCCATAAAAAACCCTATCATTACCACAAAAGTATTTAAAATACGTTCAAAAGGGGTAATGATTTTATAAAATTCTTTAGCTTCCATTATTTAACTCTTTTAATCTCTACTTCTCCACCAAGGCCAACCCGTAAGAGAGATCTATCTCCTGCAACAATTTTTATCTTTACTGGGATCCTTTGGGCAAGTTTTGTGAATTCACCTGCGGAAATATCTCTTGGCACTAAAGCAAAGGTGGCTGCAGTTGCAGGAAGTATCTCCTCCACTTCCCCTCTCCACTCTTCCCCTGGATAAGCATCTAACTTAATTTTTACTGGAGCTCCCTTTTTTACTCCATGAAGCTTTGTTTCTTCAAGCAAAACTAAAATGTAAAAACTCTGAGGATCAACAATAGAATAAATGGGCTCTCCAGGCGCTATAACATCTCCCTCACTCCTAAATTTTTTAGCAATGAGCCCTGAAATTGGACTTTTTAGCTGGGTGTAGGAATAATAAAATTTTGCTTCTTCTTTTTGTGCTTCCAAAGATTTAACTTGATAAGATAAAGCTATCCTTTTAGCTTCTAATTCCTTTAAAGTAATTTTTTCATTCTGAACTAAATCAAGGGCCCTTTGCAAAGCCTTTCTTTTCTCAATCAATGCTTTTAAATTAGCCTCTTCTCCTTCTATTTGATGTAAAAGCTCCCGCTCCTCCGTCTCCTTTGCTTCTAAACTTTGCAAAGCAATTAAACCCTCTTTATATAAAGCTTCTAACCTTCTGCGATCCTTTTTTATAAATGATAATCTTGCCTTTAAAGCCTCTATTTTTTCTCTTTGAGCCCTCTTTTGCTCATCTAACTGATTAATTTCTCTCTCAATTTGCTCCGACCTCAAGAGAATTTCTCTTCCCAATTTCTCTTTAGAAAAAGTAATAGTCTCTATTTCCGAGGAAACCCTTTTTATCTCTTCTTCTAAATTTCTCACTTTGGCCCAATAATCTATAGGCTCAATTTCTGCTAAAACTTCCCCTTCCAAGACCTTATCACCTTCTTTTTTAGTTAGTTTAATTATCCTCCCATTTACTTTAGGAAAACTAACAAAAACTAATCGATCTGCCTGTACAAAAACTGCATCTGTGGTCACATAATTTTTCCATTTCCAAATAAAATAAATAAAAATTCCCAGTAAAAGGAATAAAAGTCCAAGAAGAATAAAAAATACAAATTTTTTTGATCTCATAGACCTTCCTCAAATTTAAAATGTAAGTGTTTACTTAACTAATACTTAGGAAGATATCAGAAATTCCATCTATGTCAAGGTAAAGAAGGTGGATACTCCTTTTTTTGTCTTTTTTTGTCCTATAAGAATTTTCCTATGAGATTTAAAGGTATACCCCGTATTTTCTCAAAATAAAATCTCTTCGAAATAGATATAGAATTAAGTAGATATGGTAGCCGCAGACTTTAGCCTGCGAGAGATATGACATATATCCACGCAACCTAAAGGTTGCGGCTACCAAAT
>JBKBRL010000102.1:0-4113 GCA_046292115.1 Caldimicrobium sp. | reverse complement strand
GAGAGAAAAACTTTTAAGGTAAAGACAGACCCAGCTAAGCCTAAATTCTATGTGTTAGAAATGTTTCCCTATCCCTCAGGGAAAATTCATATGGGCCATGTGCGAAATTATACCTTGGGAGACATTGTAGCAAGAGTGAAAAGAATGAAGGGCTACAATGTGCTTCATCCTATGGGATGGGATGCTTTCGGGCTTCCTGCAGAAAATGCTGCGCTAAAGCATGGCATCCATCCTGCTAAATGGACCTATTCAAACATAGATTATATGCGAGAACAACTCAAAAAATTAGGTTTTAGTTATGACTGGGATAGAGAAATTGCCACCTGCGACCCCTCCTACTATAAATTTGAGCAGAGATTTTTTATAGAAATGTTTGAGAGAGGTTTAGCTTACAGGAAGAAAACGCTGGTTAATTGGTGTGAGAGTTGTCAAACAGTGCTTGCTAATGAACAGGTTGAGGATGGAAAATGTTGGCGCTGCGGAGAAGAAGTGGCCTCTAAACAGTTGGAGGGTTGGTTTTTTAAAATTACCGCTTATGCAGAAGAGCTTCTTGAAGATCTTAAAAAGCTTGAAGGCCATTGGCCAGAGAAAGTTTTAATTATGCAAAGAAACTGGATAGGTAAAAGCGAAGGAGCAGAAATAGATTTTTACATCCCTGAATTTCAGAAACACTTGACTGTTTTCACTACAAGACCAGACACTATTTTTGGAGCCACTTTTGTTGCAATCTCTCCTGAGCATCCTTTGGCAGAGGAAATAGCAGAGAAAAAGGGGCTTAAAGAGAAATTATCAGCCTTTCGGGAAAAGGTTAGAAAAGAAAGACGCCAGATTGAAGCTGGCCTTGCTGAAAAGGAAGGCCTTTTTCTTGAAACCTTTGCCTCAAACCCTTTAACTTCTGAATCTATTCCCATTTTTGCCGCAAATTTTGTTCTAATGGAATATGGAACAGGAGCTATAATGTGCGTGCCTGCCCATGATCAAAGAGATTTTGAGTTTGCTAAAAAATTTGGGCTTCCTATAAGGGTGGTAATTCAACCTCCCTCAAAGGAATTAAAGGCAGAGGAAATGGAAGAGGCCTATGAGGATAGGGGAATTTTAGTTAACTCCAAAGAATTTACAGGCCTTGATAGCCAATTAGCCAAAGAAAAAATCATTGAAAAATTGGAAAGTCTTGGGCTTGGGAAAAGGCGAGTGAGCTATAGATTAAGAGATTGGGGAGTTTCCCGGCAGCGTTATTGGGGATGTCCTATTCCCATAGTTTATTGTGAAAAATGTGGAATGGTACCAGAAAAAATAGAAAATTTACCTGTGCTTTTACCTCTTGATGCTCAAATTGACCCTAAAGGACGAAGTCCCTTGCCCTATTTAGAGAGCTTTGTTAACACCACTTGTCCCCGCTGTGGAGGACCTGCAAAAAGAGAGACAGATACCTTTGACACCTTCGTTGAGTCCTCTTGGTACTTTCTTAGATTTGCCTGTCCCGATTATCCAGAACCTCTTAATCCTTCAGATATAAACTATTGGTTGCCAGTAGATCAATACATAGGTGGAATCGAGCATGCTATTTTGCATCTCCTTTATGCGCGATTTTTTACTAAGGTGTTAAGAGACTTGGGTTACATAAATTTAGATGAACCCTTTGTTAATCTTCTCACGCAAGGGATGGTAATAAAGGAAACCTATAGATGTCCAAAGCATGGATGGCTCTATCCTGAAGAAGTTTCACCTTCAGGCACCTGTCTTAAGGATAACTGTGGGGAAAGGGTTATTGTTGGGAAATCTGAGAAAATGTCAAAGAGTAAGTGTAATGTCGTTGACCCTGAGGCTATGATTAATAAATATGGTGCAGACACGGTAAGATTATTTATCACCTTTGCAGCACCGCCTGATAAGGATTTGGAATGGAGCGATCATGGAATAGAGGGAGCCTTTCGGTTTTTAAGAAGAGTCTATAGCTTTGTCTCAGAGAAGGCACCTCTTTTAAAGGAAATCACCTACGAGGAAGAAGAGTTAAAAAAGCTAAATGGTGAAGCGCTAAAATTGAGGAGGAAGCTTCATCAGATGGTAAAGAAGGTCCACCAAGATTTTGAAGAAAGGTTCCATTTTAATACTGGCATTGCAGGAATTATGGAATTTTTTAATTACCTCCAAGATGCGCAAAAAAGCCTCTCCCAGGAGGAAGAGCTTCATTTGAAACTTTTAAAGGAATGCCTTGAGAAGCTTTTACTTTGTCTCTCCCCTGTGGCTCCTCATATTTGTGAGGAACTATGGCAACAACTGGGTAAAAATACCCTTATTTCTGAAGAGAGCTTTCCCAAATGGGATCCCTCTTTACTTGTTGAAGAAACTTATATTTTGGTTATACAGGTCAATGGAAAAGTGCGGGATCAGGTAGAGGTTCCAGCAGATATTACCAAAGAAGAAGCAGAGGCTGTAGCCTCCAAATTGCCTAAGATACAAAAATATTTGGAAGGAAAAGAGATAAAGAATGTGGTTTTTGTCCCAAAGAAACTTATTAATTTTGTGGTTTCTTAGCTCTATTGTTATAGCCTGTGGATATACTTTCGTAGATAGACCTTCCTATTTTAAGGAAACTTGGAAAACCATATACATTCCTCCCTTTAAGAATTACACTCAAGAGCCAGAATTAGGAGAATGGATAGCCTATGAACTTAGGCATAAGTTTGCTCAAGGGAGGTTACTTATCCCTGTTTACAGGGAGGAGCAGGCAGATTTGATATTACTTGGGGAAGTAAGAAGGGTGTATGTTGAGCCTATCTCCTATGAAGTTTTTTTACAAACGAGAGAGAGAAGAATACTTTTTGAGGGGAAAGTAGAGTTAATAGAGAGGGCAACCAAACAGAAGATTTATGAAAATCCAAAGATTAGCCGTTTTGAAATTTATAGAGTAAGTGAAGCAACTTTTCCCATTTTAGACCCAGGCAAAGGAGAAGCCTTGAGAAATCTTTCCAAGGACTTAGCAGAGATTATATTTCATGAAATCTGGTGGAAATAGCTTTTATAGGATTTTAAAACCTTCTAAGGTTTCTTTTATTTCTTTTGGGTCCCAAAAGCGAAGGCCTAAGGAATCTGCCATAGTGAGTACTCCTCTGTCTGCTGAAAGAACTACACCATCTAATTCTAAGGCAAGAAGGATAATCTCTAAATCTTCTTTGCTGTCAACGATACCCTCTCTTAAAACTTCTCTATATTTTCTACGGAGGGATTTTAGCACCTCCTCTGGCTTTTTATAAGTTAAAGCCTTTACTGCTTCCTCAGCTACTCTTAGTCCCTTGTTTATTCTACTTCTAATTTCCTCTATAAAATCATACATAAGAAAGGCTGGGATGTAGAGTTCATATTTTTTAGGAGATTTAACTTTTAATACAGAACGAGCCCTGGGAGGTATTCGTAAATTACTTAACATCCGTCTCAATTCATTATAGACAGAGGTTGGCAAATAAACTCCTACTTCTCCTTCTAATTGAGACACCAAAAGGAGAAAGTTTTGAAAGGCTATAGGTGGTTCCTCACCAAACTGTTTATAAACATCTGGATTGGTAAAAATGCTTGTATCAGGAATTAGTTTTTCCTTTTCCATCTGGTATTGATTTTACTTCTCTTTTCTTAAAAGTAAATTATTAAAAATATATCATAGGTATTGTCCATATAAAAGGGGAAGCATTCTCGCAAAAAAGAAGAAAGCCTAAAGCAAAACTAAACTATTCCCCCAAATTTTTGGGCTACCAAGGGGCTTGTATTTTTGGTAAGTGATGTTAACCTTTTAAAAGGATAGAGGTTTTGAGTTCTTAGAGTCCTATTCTCTAAGGTCTCAACTTCTATCAAATAAAAGCCAAGGAGTTAGGTTATGCGTAAAGTACAAGTAGGTGATGTAGTTAGTATTCATTGCGTGGGGAAATTACCTACTGGGGAGGTCTTTGAGGATACTTACCAAGGGGGAGATCCCTTTGTTTTTGAAGTTGGCTCCCCAGAGATCATTCCCGGGCTTTCTGAGGCAGTTTTAGGGATGGTTGAAGGAGAAGAAAAGGAAGTGGTCATTCCTAAGGAGAAGGCTTTTGGTGAGCGAGATCAAAATCTAATTAGAAGCATTCC
>JBKBRL010000101.1:0-4144 GCA_046292115.1 Caldimicrobium sp. | reverse complement strand
TTTCAGCTATACAAGATGAAAGGATGAAATTATTAGTGAAAGCCTATGCGGAGATGAGTCCTTCAAAGGCAGCTCAACAAATAATTAATATGGATCGTGAAATGGCAGTAAAAATTTTAAGTCAGCTAAAGAGTAATCAAATTGCAAGTATTCTTAGTGCTATGCCTCCTGATAAAGCAGCAGCTATTGCTGAAGCTCTCTCTGGGTATCCACCAAAGGAATATTAAATTTTTTTATAACCTTTCCTAACAAAAGTCCCACTTCAAAAAGAATATAGAGAGGTATTGCTAAGAGACTCATATTAATAGCATCAGGTGTAGGTGTTATGATCGCAGAAAAGACCACAATAAAAAAGAAGATTTCCTTGCGATACTTTGTAACTTTGGCTGGTTTAACAATGTTTAGCGTTATTAAAAAGGCTAATATAAGAGGCAATTCAAAGATAAATCCAAAAATTAATAGAAAAAAACAAAAGAAATTTACAAAATGTGAAAGAGATATTGCTGGTTCCAAACTTTCAGTTTTAAAGGAAATCAAAAATTTTATTCCATAGGGAAGGGTAATAAAATAAGCAAAGGCTACGCCGATGTAAAAGAAAAAAAGTCCTAAAAAATAAATAAGATGGAAAAATTTTTTTCTTAGTGGAAAGATGTAGTTAATTAAAGACAACAATCCTAAATAGGCAAAAGGGAAAAAAATTAGGAAGAAAAGAGTCAAAGAAAAGCGTAAAAGAGCTAAGATTGGTTCTGAGGGAGAGAAAAAAACAAATTTTTGCTGAAATCGTTGTTCTAAATGAAGTAAAAGATTCGGCGAAAGAAAAAAAAGAAAGAGATAAAGGAGCAGGGCTATTGGAATAAAAATTGGCCCTGTTTTTTTAAGGAAAAGTAATCCCCTTTTTAAGGCTTTAATTAAAGGTAAAGAAAGCATGAGAAAAGCTATAAAACATTGTTTTTGATCCAGTTGATCCCATTTTCGAAGATGAGAAGCCCTTGAGCTTTTAAATGAGAAAGCCTTGTCCAGCGTGGATGATTAGTCAAATCATTAAAGGCTTCAGGATGAGGCATAAGGCCAAAGATCCTGCCTGATGGGTCACAGAGCCCTGCTATAGCCATTTGGGAGCCGTTAGGATTGTAGGGATAAATATAGGTAATTTCTTTGGTTTCAGGGTGAATGTATTGTAAGGCAATTTGCCCCAGGTCTTCTAATTCCTTTAATATGGTCTCGTTTTCAGCAATAAATTTTCCTTCTCCATGACGCACTGGTAAATAAAGCTCATCTAAACCTTTTAAGAAAACACAGGTTGTTTTAGGATTTACTTTAAGAGTAACCCAGCGATTCTCAAATTTTCCAGAGTCATTATAGGTTAGAGTTACCTTTCTTTGGCCTAAGTATTTACCACCAGGAAGAATACCCATTTTCACCAAGAGTTGAAATCCATTACATATGCCTAAAATAAGCCCGCCTTGATTTAAAAAAGTCATTAATTCATCCCAAAGGGATATTCGACCAAGAATTTTTAAATATTTAAAACGATGGGCGCAGGCTTGTGCCGAACCTAAATGATCTCCATCTAAAAAACCACCAGGAAAACATAAAATATGATAATTAACTAATCTTTTTTCCCCTGTAATAATTTCAGAGAGATGAACTATTTCTGCAAAAGCTCCTAATTTTTCAAAAACATATTTTGTTTCTTCTTCGCAATTAATCCCATAGCCCCATAAAACAAGGACTTTAACTTTTTTCATTTAACTTAAGCTTGGCAAGTTTTAACAGTCTGTTATAATTTGTATAATTATAACTCTAATCCTTAGCATTTCCAAGAATGAAAAAAGTAATTTTTTTTCTTATATTACTTTTCTTTTGTCCTTTTTTGCTTTTTGCTACTCCTATCAAAGGTAAATACGAAATATTTTATTGTCCTGAAACCCATCTTATAAAAGGAAGAGCTTTATTTGAATTGCCAACGGTTGGCATATATGAGTTTTACAGAGGTGAAAACAAAATAACAGAAATTGTGCTTAATAGTAAGCCAATAGAACTAAGCTCTCATCAATCTTCTTTTAAAATCTTTAATGGACAAAAAAATGGAACCTTAATAATATCCTTCGAAGGTAAAATAGTATTAAAGGCAACCCCTTATCCGCAAGTAATAGAAGGATACGTGCCACATCCTAATGAAGCATTTTTCTTTGAGCTCTCACTAAATAGAACAGAAGAAAAGAATTTTCCTTTTTTAATACCCCATGAGGAAAAAGAGGAAAATCTACAGGAGGGTAAAGTAATCTTTAGGATCAATAAACCAATAAGAACTATGCCTCCTTTAATTTATGGGAATTTTAATTTAAGAACGATCTCATTTAAAGAAGGAGATCTAATTTTTTTATTATCCAGAGACTTTAAAGAGCCTTTATGGAATGCACTGGAACATCAGATTATAAATGAAGTAAATAAATACCCTCTGAAGGAAATTTTGTTTGCTTTTAAGAAAACCTATTTTATACCTTCAAATTTTAAAAGAATCTATCCCTTAGTAAATGTATTAGCTTCTATATCCAAGGATAATGTTCAAGCCTTATTAGAATCACAAGTGGAACAAACTTTGATTTATGGTTTAAATTTTGTAAGTCCGCCTTTTTTTGAGGGTTTAAAGACCTATCTTGTTTCTTATACTCTTAGTGATAACAAGAAAGAATTCAGAAAAAAGCTATTATTAAGAGAAGAAGAACAAAATAGAGCTTTTTTCTTTCTTTACGAAAAGATAGAGTCGTTAGGCGATAAAAAATTTGAAGAAGCTTTTTTGAGTTATATAAGACTCTATCTTTTTAATGGGTCAGATGAAGAGGTTTTTCAGAAGCATCTTTTAAGAATTATTGGATATACTATTACTTGGGACTATGAAAGTTTTCATAAAGTATTATTAAAGGGTGAAGTTAAAGTTAAATACATAGAACAAGAAAACAAATACAATCTTATTTTAAATCTATTTCAACAAGGGCAAATAAGGACCTTTCCTTTGGAGATTTTAATAGAAACAAAAAAAGGAGCAGTTAAGGAAAAGGTTTGGGTGGGGAATAAAGAGGAAAACTACAATTTCTATTTTTCAGAAAAGCCTCTTAGAGTTTTCTTAGATCCCGAATTTAAGATTTTTCGCAAGTTCTCATCTAAGGAATTACCGCGAACATGGGGAGATCTTTTCTTAAGTAAAGGTACAGTTTATTTAGCCAAAAAGGACTTGTTGCCTCTATATAGAGAAATTCTAAATATACTGAGAGAAAATAACTATAAACTTAAGAGTGAGAAATTAGAAATAAATAATTTGCCTAAGGAAAATGTTATTTTTTTAGAAGAATTACCAGTAAATTTTCATCTTTCTGTGCCAAAAGAGGGTTTTTACTTTAAAATTTTGCCTCACCCTTTTTCTCCTGAGCACTTTTTTGCATTTATAAAGATAAGCTCCTTTCAAGAGATTAAGAAATTTTCTTTTCAAAAAGAAGACATTAAGGATGCTCAAGAATTTTATGTTCGAAATGGGGTTCTCAAGTATATAAAGAAAAATAATCCTGTAGAGGGTATTCTCTTAGAATTTAGAAATGATAAGGATATTTTAACAGCTTATGGAGTGAAAATTGAGCAATTAAAAACATTGGAAAATATTTTACCAGAACTAATTCCACCTCAAGTGGTTCTGATAGGAGAGAAACATGATGAGTATTCTCATCATCTATTCCAATTAGAAGTTATAAAGGGCTTGTATCAATTTTTTGGAAATAATGTGGTAATTGGAATGGAAATGGTGCAGCGCCCCTTTCAAAAGTACTTAGATGATTTTATTGCAGGAAAAATTAGTGAAGAGAAACTACTGGAACAAATAGAATACTATGATAGATGGAAGTTTGATTATAGACTTTATAGAGATATTTTCCTTTATGCACGAGAAAAGGGGATTAAAATTTTAGCCCTTGACTTGCCTCAAGAGCTGGTGAAAAAAGTGTTTATGGGTGGCTTAAATAGCTTGAGTTTAGATGAGAAAAATTACCTTCCTGAAATGGATTTAAATATTCCTGATTACAAAGAATTTTTAGAAAAGGTTTTTTTAGAACATAATTTTAGTAACGAAACAAATTTTGAACATTTTTTCCAG
>JBKBRL010000100.1:0-4166 GCA_046292115.1 Caldimicrobium sp. | reverse complement strand
TAAAAGACCTGATTAAAATAATCTTTTTCCTTTAAAAAAATTTTTTAGCATTAATTCTGCTTCCTTTTGCAGAAGGCCGAACCTATATTTCACTTGATGATTTAATCTTTTATCAGATAGAATAGAGTATAGACTCACTACGGCTCCTGTTTTTGGGTCAGGGGTGGCAAAAATAAGTTCATCTATGCGAGCAAGGACCATAGCATAGGCACACATTGCACAAGGCTCAAGTGTGACATATAATTTACATCCAAGAAGCCTGTAATTTCCTAATATTTCAGCACCCCTTCTTAAGACTAACATTTCTGCATGGGCTGTTGGATCTCCTCTTATGAGGATCTCATTGTGGGCTATAGCTAATACTTCACCTCTTGGTGAGATAAGGACTGCTCCTACTGGCACCTCCTCTTTCTCTATAGCCCGCCTTGCCTCTTCCAAAGCCATCTTCATAAAAAAATAATCTCTTTCTGTGAAATCCATCATAATCTTATTACTTAAGACCAAGAAAGAAGGATAACATATAGGCTAAAATTAAAAAAAGGACTCCTGGCAAAAGGACTAAATTTTCTAAATAAAGCACCTTTCCTAAGGGTCTCTTTTTAAGGATATAAAGCATCAATTCATAAAGGGGAAGAAGCAAAAGAAAGAGCAGAAAAAAAGGGGATTTAAGTTTAACTGATAACCAAAGATAGGGTATAAACATAATTAGATATAAAAATCTAAGCCCTTTTTGATAAGACTTTTCTTCCATTTTTAATGAAAGCACAAGAAAGTTTTTTGGCAAAAAGCCATCACTTTGTAAATAAATGAGTTCCTTGTAGATGGTTAGGAAAAATAAATTCATTAACACAAAAAAGGCATTCCATAGGAAAATTTCATTCCAAAAGGGATAAAGAAATAAAATAAGACTAATCATATAGAGAAGGTCCAATAGTTTTAAAAAAAAGGTTTTTTGTAATAAAAAAGTAAATAGAAGAAAAATTATAACCAGGGATATCATCCTTGGAAGATAAAGTAGAGCAAAAAGGAGCGCAAAAATTAAGGATAGACTAAACACTATGAACAAAACCTTCTTATTGGTTCTAAAAAAGTGTTCTTTTAAGGGATAATAAAATTTTAGGTCTTCTAATGTAAGAAAATTGACTAAATTTTTTTGAAAAAAATAAAAAAAAGTAGCAAAAAGAATGAAGTAAACTATTGTTTTTTCCGTAAAAATGGTAGGCTGAAAGATTAATAATGCCAACAGAAAGCATAAAAAAGTTATTGTCTCTGGTAGGGACATGAGAGTAAAAGTTTTAAGGATACGGTAAAGCGGACTTGTCTTTACTTTTAACTTATCAACGACTTCATTAATTAACCAGTTTGGCGTTGAAGCACCAGCAGTAATTCCTACAGTATTAAGTTTTTTAATTTCTTCAATAGGGAGCTCTTCAGGTCTCTCAATTAAATAAACCTTTTTCCCTTCAGCTTCTGCCACTTGAGCAAGTCTTTTCGTATTAGCACTAAATTTACCACCAATAACGATTATAGCTTCACATTCCTTACATAGTCTCTTTACTTCCTTTTGTCTAACCTCAGTGGCATTACATATAGTATTTATTACTTCGCCACCTGGATATCTCTTTAAAATCTCCTTTGAGAGTAAGTCAAAAATTTCCTCTTCTTGGGTGGTCTGAGAAAGAATTAAATAATCTTCAAGAGGGGGAAGGTCTTCTATGTCCTTTAGGGAATTAACCACATAACCCCTTCCTTGACAATATCCCAAGATACCCTTTACTTCCGCATGTTCCTTATCCCCAATGATTATAACAGATCTACCTTGAGAAGCTGCTTTTTGAGCCAAAGCTTGCACTTTGAGGACTCTCGGACAGGTTCCATCTATAATTTTATGTTTTTTTTCTAATAAAGCCTTTTCATGGGGGGGAACCCCATGTGCTCTTATAACACATACCCCATTGGGAACCTCTTCTTTAAGGTTTTTTATCACTCTTACTCCTAAAAAGGAAAGCAACTCAAGAGTTTGAGGATTATGAATAAGTGGGCCATAAGTATAGAGGTGGGCTTTTTCATTTTTCAAAGCTTTTAACACTAAGTTTACAGCTCTTCTTACTCCCATGCAAAAGCCAGCTTTTCTTGCAATCTTTATCTGCATAACTTTTTTCTTACCTCCTCCTCTAATTCCTCCAATAGACCTGCCTCGGCAAAGCTATAATAATTATCACCACCTAAAATTATATGATCGATAACTTTTAATTGCAAAAGTGCACCCATTAAAAGAAGTTGACGAGTAATTTTTTTGTCTTCTTCAGAGGGGGTTAAATTTCCTGAGGGATGATTATGGGCAAGGATAAGTTGACTTGCCCCAAGTTGATAAGCCCTTCCAAAGATTTCTCGCGGATAAACTACACTCTCATTAATAGTTCCAAAAAAGAGCTTTTCCGCAGAGAGAACCTTCAAATCAGTAGCTAAATATATCACCATAAAAACTTCTCTTTTTTCTCCCTTTAACTCATAGAGCAAATATTCATAAACTTCTTTGGGTGATTTAAGATAATGCACCTCTTTTAAGCGTGCCTTAAGATACCTTTTAGCCACCTCATGTACTACCTTTAAAGGCAAGATTGAATTCACTCCTAAATGAGGAATTTTTGTAAGTTCCTCTATGGGTGCATCAAGCACTTTGTCTAATCTCCCCTGGTATCTCCTTAATAAATCTCTTGCTAACGCTCTTGTATCCTTTCGAGGGATCCCAAAAAAAAGTAATAATTCAAGAAGGTCTTCATCAGTAAAAGCCTCCGGACCTACTCTTAAAAATTTCTCTTTTACTCTACCTCTATGTCCTTTTACCTTTTCTGTAAAGTGTTCTAATTTTTTTAGAGCCTCTCTAAGTTTTTTCTCTTCACTTGGCATATATTAAAGTTTAAATTGGGCTGTAGCCTTTTTTTGAAGCTGAAATTTTCCCTCAGAGAGATGATATGAGAGCCCCTCCCCAGAAATTTCCATACCCCCTTTTTTAATTAAAACTCTCCCAGGAGCAAATAAAAAATCCCTCTTGGGATAATATATTAATTCCTCTGTAAAAATTTCTCCCTCCTTCTCTACATAAACAGAAACGGTACCTTTTAAAAGGAATTTTTCTTCTTTTTTTATATATTCAGCCTCTTTTGCCCTTATCTTTAGCCCTTTTGGCAAATTTTCAATATAAACACCCTTAGCCTCAAAATAGGCATCCCCTTTTTGCAAAAATTCCTCTGCCACAAGCTTCCAGACGATATTTGATCCCTCATAGCGTTGATAACGCAGTGAAGTGATAGTTACCTGGGATAATATTTCTGCAAAAACTAAAGAAAATAGAAAGAGATTTATAAATATTCCTTTAAAAAGGTTTCCCATAGACCTTTAGCAGTTAAAATGAGGTCACAAATTTCTCTCACGGCACCTTTTCCACCTTCCCTTTTTGTAACATAGTGGACATAATTATTAACTGGAGGCCATGCGTTAGGAACTCCTATGGACAAGCCCACCCTCTTGAGGAGAGGAATATCTAACCAATCATCACCAGCAAAGGCAACTTCCTCAGGTGTTAACCCTTTTTCTTTCAGTATCTTTTCAAAGGCTGGCACCTTTGCAAGCTCGCCTTGATAAATAAGTTCTATACCTAATTCTTTAGCTCTATATATTACAACCGGAGAATGTCTTCCAGAAAGAATTCCAACTTCTACGCCTGCCTTTTGTAAAAGTTTAATTCCCATCCCATCTTGTACAGAAAAAATTTTAATCTCTTCTCCCTCTCCTGTAATTATAATTCCTCCATCCGTTAAAACCCCATCTACATCTAAGAGAAGCAATTTAATCTTTTTAGCCCTTTCTAAAACATCAGGAGGAAAGGACTTCATTTTTTAAAGCCTGTATGAGGGCATCGATTTCTTTAAATATCTCAGGAAGTTGATTCAGTGGTAATGAATTAGGACCATCGCATAAGGCTTTATCTGGTTCTGGATGAACTTCCATAAAAATGCCGTCAACTCCTACAGCCACCGCTGCCCTAATTAAATAGGGCACAAACATGCGTTCCCCTCCTGATTTTCCTTCTCCTGCTCCTGGCAATTGCACACTATGAGTTGCATCAAAAATAACTCTATCTGCATAAGTTTTCATAATGGGAA
>JBKBRL010000099.1:0-4217 GCA_046292115.1 Caldimicrobium sp. | reverse complement strand
TAAAAATATAACCATAAGCCCCTTGGGTGTTGAGCTCGGAATCTTCTCTTTGAGGACATAATTCTATTAGTTTTTTTACAAAAAGGCTAACCCCAAGACCACTTTGAGCAGAGCCAAGAAAAATAGGCAAAATCTTCTGATTTTTAATGCCCAATTTTAAACCTTCCCTTATTTCTTCAGGAGTTAAGGCTCCAGTTTCTAAATATTTTTCAATAAATTCATCCTTAGCTTCAGCAGCAACTTCAACTATTTGCTCAGTTAATGCTTGGACACGGCTGTGATAAGAAGAAGGTATTTCTTCATAATTTATCTTTAGTCCCTCTTCCTTAAAGGCTTTTTTTTCTAATAAATCTACTAAAAAAAGAGGTTTTGTGGTATTAAAGCCATAAACAAGGGGTACTTGTAAAATTGCCATAGCATCTTGCATATCGCAAATGGTTTGTGCCCACTGAGTTTTTTCCTCATCTAATTTATTGATAAAAGCAAGTAAGGGAACTTTTTTTTCTTTTGCCTTTTCAAAAATTCTTATAAGATTAAATTTTAGTGGCGAGGTAGAATCAACTACAAGTACTCCTAAGTCGGCTATACTTAAGGTCCATAAGATTTCTCCAAAAAAGTTTTCATCTCCTGGTGTATCAATAAAATAAAAAGGAATATCCCTAAAGGAAGTGCCATAAACTTTTAAAGAATATGTAGGTTCTTTTTTAAAGGGTTTTATTTTTTCATTATTTATTAATAAAATTTTCTCAAGTAATGTTGTTTTCCCTGCCCCTGATGCCCCTAAAAAAGCAATCACTCTCCCCTGCATCTTTTACCTCCTTTTAAAGCATATTTTTAAAAATATTTTTTATATAACATTTAAAAAAAAGACAAGAGTATTTTTTTTGTGAATTAAACCATTACATACATAGAAGTGGTTCTAATTTAACTCCGGAGAAAACTTTTTCTTATGGGGACCTTTTGCGAGAATTGGGTTATAATTTTTTATTATTCAATTCAATTTGTTAAGTTAAATGCAGCGGGGATTGTGAAGCCTTTTGACATTGATTTTTCAATGGTTCCTCCCAGAGGATAGTGCAATTCTTTCCAGAGTATTTAGCCTGATATAAGGCTTTATCCGCTTTAGAGATGGCTTCATTTATGTTTTCACCCGGTGTTAATGAATAACCACCAATACTGATAGTGATTTTAAGGGCAGGATGCCCTTTAAAGGTTATCTCTTTTACAGCTTTTCTTATGCGTTCTGCTACCTTAAATAGATGCTCCTTTGGACAACGATAAAGAATAATAAGGAATTCTTCTCCACCATATCTTATAACTATATCTGAATCTTTTATATTTCTTTCAATAGTTTTAGCAACTTCTTTTAAAACCAAGTCTCCCACTGCATGCCCGAAGGTATCATTGATTTTCTTAAAATTATCTAAATCTGCCAATAAAATGGAGACATTTTTCTGTTTTTTAAGCTTATTTTCAAGAAGGCTTAAGTATTTCCTATTATAAATTTTGGTTAACTCATCAGTAAAAGTTAACTGAGCAATATGCTTGATAAGGTCTCTTATGCTAATAATTCCCACTAATTTTTTGCTATTGTTAATTACAGGAAGATGACTAATTTGGTATTTATGCATTATATTAAGTGCTAATTTAAAAGAAGTTTCGGGAAAAACTGTTTTCAGGTCTTCCTCTTTTTTTCCTAATTTATTTAGGATATCCATAATAGTTAAATCTTTAGTATCATGGGATAAAATTTTTACTAAATCTCTTAGGGTAATAATCTGGATTGGTTTTAACTCAGGATTTACAATAACAACAGAGCCAATACGTTCTTGAGAAAAGAGTTGAATTAGATCCTCTAAAGTGTTTTCTTTATACAAAAATTTTACATTTTTTGTCATTATATCTTTAACTTTAAGCATTCTTTTAACCTCTTGGATAGAATTGAAATTTTATATTAATGGAAAGTAAAAACTTGTCAATATATCGCGTTTCCTCAAAAATAATCTCTTCGAAAAGGGGTTGTTTCCTCATAATTGACAAAAAGCACCTACAGAATTGGTAGTCGCAACCTTTAGGTTGCGTGGATTTATGTTATTTACACGCAGGCTAAAGCCTGCGGCTACCAAACTTTATCCTATATCTAATTCTGCGACAAGGGAGGTTAAGTGTACCCGGAATTACAAATTTTATAAACTATGAAATTTTTTAATTACTTGTGGTAATAAGATAGAAAAACTTTAATGATGTGGTTAAATAAAAATTTAACATAAACTTGAGGCTTTCTTAGAAGTGATATATGAAGACCTTTTAGTAATTTGGTTAGCCTATCTTTTATGGGAATTTCTCCCAAGCTCTTTAAATATTCAAATTTCATCGTTATATAAGGTACTTATATTTATAGTTAAAGAACTTTTATTTATATTGACCACCCTTTTCCTAAGGAAAAGAAAATTAGATAGGATTTTTGTCTTTATTTCTTTTTCTTTTTTTGCCCTTGATATAACTTTTTTTGAAATAAAAAAATTTTTAGAAGATTATTATTTTTCTGTCTTCCTTGGGCTGTTTTGGTTTTTGCATTACTACTTATGGATAAGGCTTGTTTTTTACAGTTTAAACTTAAGATATTTTCAAATTTTTTTCGCTATTTTGTTGCCCTTTTTTATTTTACTTTTTTTGGATGAACTTTTTCAATTTTTGAATATATCCTTTCCTGGACAATTTCTGTTCCTATTAATTATTGTTTTAATTTTTACGCCCTTTATTATTGTTAAAATTTGGCCAGTAGAAAGGTTTCCTGATTCTCCCTTAAAAGAAATGATTTTTGATTTCCTGAAAAAAAGTGGGGTAAAAATTAAGCAAATCTATATTTTACCATCCATAGGACCAAAATTTTATACAGCAGGCCTTGTAGGATTTATCTACCCTTTTAGATATTTATTTTTCTCTAAAGGTCTTCTTGAGATTTTAACACCGGAGGAAATATTAGGTGTTCTTGCACACGAGATTGGGCATCTTAAAAGGAAACACGGTTTTTATCTCTTTTTATTACTTTTAACTTTCCCTATATTTATTTTAAACTCAATGTCTCTACTTCTTTATGTACTTGTTTTTCTCTTTAGTGTTTCTAATATTGATATTAAGGATTTCTCAGAATTCTTAAAAGGACCTTATGGTATTTATTTTGAGATTTTTTTAGCGTTCTGGTTATTTTTCTTTGCTTTTTTATTTTTGCGGATCCTATTTGCCTATTTCCTTAGGTCCTTTGAGAGGGAGGCAGATCTCTTTGGGCTTAAACTATTGAAGACTCCTCGCCCCCTTGTAACTGCTTTATACAAAATAGGGGAATTAACAGGACAGCTTTACCATAAATCTTGGCATCATTATGGGCTATGGGAAAGAATTTTATATTTACAGTATGCTTCTGAGAACTCTTTAGAAATTGAAAGCCATACCTTGCGCATAAGGAAAAGACTAATTCTTTGGGTGTTTTTAAATTTAATTCTTTTAGTGTTGCTAAATTTTTTAGACCTTGAGATTTTAAAAGGAATCTTGAAAAATTTATTTCCTTAATTAAGATTTTTGTATGCTTAAGCCTCCTTATGAAAGATATGAAAAACTATATATCTACGGTTTTAGAGAGGGGCATAGGGAGCTAACAAATTTTGAAGATCCAGATTTAATTGGATATTGGGAAGAAGATGGTATAGGAGTACTTTTTTTTCATAAGTCAAAGGATGAATTAGTTGAAGAGCTTTGTAAGAAATATGGCTTGGTTTTGGAAATTAAAGATATGGTGCCTTACTCTCAGTGGAATGAAGGAAGAGCTCTTAAGCCCTTTGAAGTAGGACCCTTTAAAATAGCACCTCTCTGGTTTGAGGGAACCTGGGACATCCTCTTTGATCCAAGTATAGTTTTTGGTGAAGGCACACATCCCACAACTTCTCTAATGTTAGAACAAAGCTACGAGTTTTATAGAGAAAAAGGCCTACCTTCTAAGGTTTTGGATTTAGGCTGTGGTTCAGGTATTCTCACCCTTTTTTGGGCTAAATTAGGAGCCCCGGTTTATGCTGTGGATATAAATCCTCTATGTGTAAAAGTTACCTCTAAAAATTTGCAGTTAAATAATCTTACTGCAGAGATTTTTGAGGGAGATGTTAGAACTTGGAGAGATTTTTCTTTTGAACTAATTTTAGCGAATCTCTATAAGGGCCTTCTTT
>JBKBRL010000098.1:0-4252 GCA_046292115.1 Caldimicrobium sp. | reverse complement strand
AAAGATCATCAAAAGTATAAGCCTCGCCAATAATTTCAAGCATAACCAAGTTACTCCTTTGAAGTGGAATTTATTTATATTTTCTTTCAATTAATTATACTATTATATCTCTTTGCCAGAGAAAGTAAAGATGCCTCTAAGATACCATAGGTACTAATTAAAATCTTGTTTTTTTCAAAATAATTTAAAACCTCTGCTAATATAATCAATCCCGGAAGAGCAATGTCTTCTCTGCCCTCTTCCATCCCCTTTATATTTTTAATACGGGATAAAGGGTAATCACTTAGTTTAAGGATTAATTTTTTAAGTCTCTCAGCAGTAATTACATGCCCATGAATTTTTTCTGGTTCAAATTTAACAAGTTGCAAATCAAGGCTCCCCATTAGACTTGCTGTCCCTCCAGTAGCAATTATCTTTTCGAAAAACTCCTTAGGTAACCCTTTAAGCTGATCTGCCACATAATGAGTTAAAGATTGAAATATCCTTTTTGTTAGAGGATAGCGGAGATTGAAAAACTCTTTGAGTTGAACAGCTCCAATTTCAATACTTTTCACATCAATCACCTTTCCCTGCTGAAAATATACAAACTCTGTTGAGCCACCTCCCACATCCACAACTAAAAAATTATTTAAAGACAACCCCAACTTTCTTATACCATAGAGAACTCCCTCAACAACCATTTGTCCTTCTTCTTCGGGGGACAGAACCTTTACCTTAAAAGAAGTCCTTTCTTCAATTTCTTTTAGCACCTCTTTAGCATTTTTAGCTTTTCTAAAAACTGCTGTCCCTATAGCATAAGCCTCTTCTACTTTATATTGCTCTAAATTTTTCTTAAAGTTGTTTAAAGCTTCGATAGCCCTTTCCTTTGCTTCATTAGTAATATAACCACTTTCTTGCAACCCCTCACCTAATCGGACATTTTCTCTATAAGATTTATAAAAATATACTTTTCCATCCTTCACCTTCCCAAGGATTAATCTAAAAGTTTGGGTTCCTAAATCTAATCCAGCTATAAAAGGTGTATTTAGCAAGTCTTTAAATTCTTTTCCAATTTTAAAAACTACTCTAACCTTTGATGGCAAATAATATTTTTGTTTATTTTTGGGGTTAACAAAAAAGTATGGCTTTGCCTTGGAAAGCTCAAATCTGCCGAAGTTTCTCAATTCAATGTTTATACCTTTTTTAATAGCTTTTTTTAAAATTTCAAAAAAATTCTCAACGATAAATTCAAGGTCCTTTTCCTCTAAATCTGAAAATTTTGCTCTTAACTTCTCTGCCAAGTCCTTTACTGTCATACAGATTCTTTAATATTTATAAAGATAAAAAACTCTTACAGAATAGGGATCTAATATTTCTTGAGGATTTAGTGGCAATTTCCCCTCAATTAGCTTCTTAACAAATCCCTTCTTTTCTGGAAAATAGACTAACAGTGCGTCCTTTAATCTTGCCCTTTCTTTTGCAAAATCAACTGCTTTATAAAAATTTCCTATTTCATCTGCTAATTTTAATTTTATTGCCTCTTCTCCAGTAAACACCCTACCATCTGCTATTGCTTTAACTTGTTCAAGCGGAATTTTTCTCTCCTCTGAAACAGCACTAACAAATTGAGAATGTAAAGTATTTACCAAATTTTGCAAATATTCTTTCTCTCTTGGAGTTAATTTTCTAAAGGAGGTTCCTGTATCTTTAAATTCTCCGCTTTTTATAGTTTCTGTGGAAATTCCAATTTTTTCCATTAGCTTTTCTAAATTAGGAAGTTGAATTATCACGCCGATACTACCGGTAATAGAACCAGGATTTACATAAATCTTCTCTCCTGCAAGGGCTAAATATAGTCCACCTGAGGCAGCAACTCCTCCCATAGAAACGATTAAAGGCTTTTTTCCTTTCAAACTTTTTAACTCTTCAAAAATTTCCTGACAAGCTGAAACAGATCCCCCTGGGGAATCAATCCTTAAAACAACTGCTTTAATGTCTTTTCTCTCTTTTATTTCTCTTAATGCAGATAAATAGGGCTCTGCCTGCAAAATTACTCCATTTACTTCAAGGATAGCAATTTTATCACCCCTAAGTGGCTTACTTTCATAAAAGAAAAAAACAAAGGAACTAATAAAAAATAATAATAGGAAAAATAAGATGATTCCACCAAAAAAAGCTAAACCATAAACAAGCCAAGGTCTTTTCATAATCCTTCACCTTCAACTCGTCTCACAAGACCTATTTGTTTCATTCTCTCCCCTAAACTATGTTTTTTCCCCTCCTCTTTCATTTTAAATTCCTCTATTTCCTTTCTCTCTAATTCTTCTAAGTAAGCCCTTTCAGAGAGCCAGAGTTTCCTTTTCTCTGAATCTAAAAGAATAATTTTCCCTTTAACAGGCTCTCCTTTATTTAAAAGGCGTTTCTCTTTTTTAGTTTCGCCTCCCAATTCTCTTTCAGGTAAAAATCCTATTACACCTTCTGCAACTCTAACTAAATAGCCCTTTCCTTGTAAATAATTGACCACAACGCCCTCAATATTATCACCTACTTTAAACCTCTCCCCAACTTCCTTCCAAGGGTCTTCCGTTAGATCCCTAATACTTAATATCAATTTTTTCTTTTCAGAGTCTATTTCTATGACCCGGGCTGATATTTCATCTCCCACCTTAAACATTTCTTCTAAGTTTTCCACTCTTTCCCAGGAAATTTTAGAGATATGAATAAAACCTTCAACTCCTTCGGCAACCTCAACAAAAAGACCAAAATTAGTGATTGTTTTCACCTTCCCAGAAACTACATCTCCAACCTTAACTTCTTTTATTACCTTTTCCCAAGGGCTTTCTTCTAATCTCTTTAAACTTAAAATTATTTTTCTATCCGTAGGATTTAACTCAAGAATTACACCTTCTATCCAATCGTCCTCATTAAGAAGATCCTTAGGTTTTAATCCCCTTTTCCAAGAAATTTCACTTGCAGGCAAGAGACCTTCAAGACCTGGCTCTATCTCAACAAAGGCTCCAAAGTTTTCAACTTTTGTTATTCTTCCTCTAACCCTTTGATCAATTGTATAACGCCTCTCTACATCAACCCATGGGTCTGGTTCCAGGGCTTTTGCACTAACTCTCAATTTTTTATTTACAGGATCCCACTCGAGGACCTTTACCTTAACAGTGTCTCCCTCTTTTAAATAATTTTCTATATTTTTTATCTTTCTTCTTGTAATCTCTGAAAAGGGTAAATACCCAACGATTCCATCAAAATCAACTAAAAATCCACCCTTTACTGACTTTTTTATTTTCCCATTAAGAACCGCCTCATCCTTTATTAGTTTCTCTATCTCTTTTAATTTCAACTCTTTCATTTTTTCCAAATAGGCTCTACGTGAAACTACGAAATTATCATCCTCAAGCTTTTGTAATAGCACATAAATCTCCTCTTCTCCTATTTCTTCTATAGATTGAAATCCGCTCTGAGATTTTGGAAGAAACCCTTTCAAGAGTCCCCTATATTCCACTTCAAAGCCACCCTTTATAGGTTTCAAAACTTTTACTTTTATAGGCCTACTTTGTTTATAGGCCTCATTAAGTTCTTTTTTTGCCTCCTCTTCTAAAATCTTTTTAACAGAAAGAAGGTAAACCTCACCACCGGACATTTTTTTTATAACAAGGGCAGTAATTTCATCCTCCTGATTAAATAAGAAGTTTCCCTGCTTATCTTTGATTTCTTCCGTAGGAAGCAAGGCTTCCTTTTTGCCACCAATGGCTACATATGTAAAATCTTCACTTATCTTCACAATTCTACCTTTTACTTTTTCTCCAATTTGAAAAATTTGCTCTTTTTTTGGTAAATAAGCTTCTAAAAGTTGACTAAAGTCCTCCATAAAAACCCCTTTGTCTATAAAATATTAAAAGAAATTTCTTTTAGTTTAATTTATTCATAGTGAAAATCAAGAAGAAACTCCAAGCCTCCCTCTAACCCAAGTAATTTCATCTTCTCTACCTTTTAACTCTCCTAAAAATTTTTTCCGCCTAAGCTCTTTTAAAATTTTCCCTATTTCTCGACCATTAATAAGCCCTAATTTTTTTAAATCCTCCCCGGTTAGAATTGGCTTAATTTTTGAAAATTTCTCCCAAATTTCAAAAAGGGATTTAAATTTCTCCTCTAAACTTAGCCGATACAACACATAAAGTGGCATCTTTTCCAATGTTTCAACCTTTTCAAGAAAATCTCCCTTTTTATTAAAGATTTCTCTAATACCATAAGCATACCACTT
>JBKBRL010000097.1:0-4255 GCA_046292115.1 Caldimicrobium sp. | reverse complement strand
GAGCTTTTTAGAAAGAATAAAGAAATTTTCCCAGAAGGAATAGATATTATAATGATAGCAAGCCCCAATCTACAATTTATTACTTATGAAAAGCTCTTAGAGTTGGTAAAAGACTATCTTTCTAAAGAAAATAAAACCGCAAATCATGCTAAAAACCTTCTTAATTAAGTTGATCTCTCTTTATCAAAAGGTGGTATCCCCTTTTCTTTCTATACATCTTAATCTAAATTGTAGGTATTACCCCAGCTGTAGTGAATATGCAAGACTTGCTATCCTTGAATGGGGCTTAATAAGGGGAAGCCTATTAGCTTTTAAAAGAATATTACGGTGTCATCCTTTATCTCAAGGAGGTATCGATTTCCCACCAACAAAAATAAAAAAGAAAGGAGACAATATTTATGGATAATAGAGTGTTTCTTGCTATCATACTTTCTATTGGAGTTCTTATCCTTTCGCAATATATTTATATGAAATATTTTAGTCCTACACCCCCTACTCATAATCAAACTCTCACAGATATCCCCAAAGAAAATAAAAATGAATACATAGAAACTTCACAGGGCTTTATAGCTAAACCATTAGCTATAGATCCAAAAGAGCAAACCTATTCTATTAAAACTAACTACTATAATGCCCAAATTACCAATTTAGGAGTGAGATTTAAAGAATTTAAGCTTTTAAATTACTCTCAAGATTTAAAGAAAAAAGATCCTGTAGATTTAGTGTCAGCAAAAAAAGATGGATTGCCTTTAGAAATTTATTTAGCTCAGTCTCCTCAACTTGCTCTCCTTCCCTTTGAAAGTAATAATCCTACAGATAACATAATCACTTCAAACCATACTCTTTCCTTTAAGGGAAAAGCTGGCCCCATAGAAATTGAAAAAAAATATACCTTTAAGAATAACTCATATTTTATTGACCTTGATGTGAAAATTAAAAATTTAGGGAATGAAACCCTTAAAGATAGGCTTTTAGTGAGAGGTGTATTTGGTCCCTTTTCTAAAGGGAATGGATATGTATTTAAAGGTCCTTTCTATTATACTAATCATTTAAATGAGGTAAATATAAAAGATTCTTTGGTAGAATATGCAGGGCCTCTTAAATTTCTTGGATATATGGATGTATATTTTCTTGTTTCAATTATACCTTTAGAAAATAGTACCTTTAGAAGCACCTTCAGAAATATTTCTGAAGAAATTAAGGAATTTATTCTCTGGACAGAGGAAATAACCATTGATCCTAACTCAGAAAAAAGCTTTCATTTTAAACTTTATATGGGACCAAAAAAATCAGAAGAACTTGCCAAGGAATTTCCTTTGTTGTCCAAAGCTTTATACTTTGGAATGTTTGATTTCGTAGCAAAACCTCTACTTTATCTTTTAAAATTCCTAAATAATTTTGTGCATAACTATGGAATTGCTATAATTATAGTAACCATTCTATTAAGAATACTCTTTTTTCCGTTAAATCATATTAGTTTTAAAAGTATGAAAAAAATGCAGGAACTTCAGCCTATTTTTCAAAGACTAAGAGAAAAATACAAAGATGATCCTCAGACTTTACAAAAGGAAATTATGCAACTTTATAGGACACATAAAATAAATCCCTTTTCTGGATGCTTACCGATTCTAATTCAAATCCCTGTATTTATTGCCTTTTATAAAGTCTTACTTATGGCTATAGAACTAAGACATGCTCCCTTTTTCCTTTGGATTAATGACTTATCTTCTCCTGAAAGGCTCTATTTAGGAACCTTTGAAATTCCCTGGCTGGGAGGAATTCCAGTGCTAACCATTCTTATGGGTATTTCTATGTATATCCAACAAAAACTAACACCTACAAGTATGGACCCTACTCAGGAAAAAATTATGCTAATTTTGCCCATATTTTTTACAATCTTGTTTATTAATTTTCCCTCAGGGCTTGTCTTATATTGGTTAATGAATAATATTTTATCTATCCTTCAACAATTAATTACCTTAAAATTATCTAAAAAATAATTTTAGAGGAGGACCTATGGACAGAATTTTAGAACTTGAAGGAAAAAATTTGGATCAATTAGTAGAAAGAGCTTGTGAAGAGTTAGGTTGCCTTCCTGAAGATTTAGAAATTGACATTTTAGAATTTAATGCTGGTGGGATGTTAGGAACAGGTAGAAAGATTAAAGCCAATTTCAAAATAAAAACAGAAAAGCTTCTCTCAAAAAGAGCCAATAGAGCACTTACTTTTTTAACAGAACTTTTTTACCATCTTGATTTCAAAGTAGAAATGCAAACTATGCTTAAAAAAGAAGCTATGGAAATTGATATCATTCTCTCAGGGGAAGATGTGAAATATCTATTGCAAAATGGTGGGGAAGCACTATCAGCTATGGAATTTTTACTTAATAAAATTGTAGCAAAGTCTATGGGTGTTGGGCCAAAAATCAGTTTAAAAATAAAAGGTATCGATTTAGAAAGAGAAAAAAGGTTATTAAGGGCAGTAAAACGTGCAATTACTTTAATTAAAGAAGATCATAAAGAGAGAACCATTAAAATTGGTAATAAAAGAGAAGAGAGACTGGTCTTAAATCTTGTTAAAGAGGACCCCAATATTGAAGCATCAGTAATTGAAGAGGAAAAGGGTAAAAAGATCGTTTTAAAGTGGAAAAACCAGTAAGTGGAGCCAAAGCTTTATTTTGAAGATACGATAGCTGCCATTGCCACCCCTCCTGGGAGGGGGGCAATTGGTGTCATAAAAATAAGTGGAGAACAAGCTCTTTCTATCCTCCAAAAAATATTTAAACCAGCTAAAGCTCATCCCACATTACAGTCTCATAGAGTTTATTACGGTTTCATTGTAGATCCAGAAACTGGTGAACTATTAGATGAGGTGTTAGTTATTTATATGAAAAAACCATATAGTTATACCCGGGAAGACGTAGTAGAAATTCATGCCCATAGTGGTTATTACAATCTCAAAGGTATTCTTGAATTAGTACTAAAAATGGGAGCAAGACCAGCAGAGCCTGGAGAATTTACCTTGAGGGCTTTTTTAAATGGGCGCATTGACCTTTCTCAAGCAGAAGCTATAGAAGAAATCATTTCAGCTAAGAGTAAAACAGCTCTAACCCTTGCCCTTCAAAATCTGTCTGGTAAACTTTCAGAAAAAATAAAAGCTTTAAAAGATGATCTTCTTTTTCTTTTGGCACATGTAGAATCAGCTATCGATTTTCCTGAAGAAGATATAGAAATCTTAAATCCGCCTGAACTTATTTCCCAGATAAAAGAGATAATTAAAAAAATTGAGTATCTCATACGAAATTATCAAGAGGGGAAAATTTATAGAGAAGGCATTAAATTAGTTATTTCTGGTAAACCAAACGTAGGAAAATCATCTCTCATGAATGCTCTGTTGAAGGAAGAAAGAGCAATAGTTACTCCAATTCCAGGTACTACAAGGGATTTTTTAGAAGAAGAAGCTTATCTAAGAGGAATTCCTGTAAAACTTATTGATACTGCAGGACTACGGGAAACTACAGACCCTGTAGAAAAAATTGGAGTAGAACGGGCTTTACAAAAACTAAAAGAGGCAGATTTAGTCATTTTTCTCATAGATGTCAGTGAGATGCCTGATAAAGAAACTTTATTCCTGTACGAACAAATAAAAGATTTTCCTCATTTAGTGGTCTTCAACAAAATAGATTTGAAGCCCAATTATCTTGAGAATTGGAAAAAGCTTTTTCCTCATATAGAAGGTATTCCTATTTCAGTTAAAGAGGAAATAAATCTCGATTTGCTTTATCAAAATATAGAAAACAAAATTCTCACTGAAAGAGGAACGATGACAGCTGAAGTGGCACCCAACCTAAGACAAAAAATATCCTTGGAAAAAGCAAAGGAGCATCTGGAAAAAGCCATCGAAGAACTTTCACAGGTTAACCCACTTCCTGAGCTTATAGCTCTTGAAATTAGAAGTGCCATCTCCTCTTTAGCAGAAATAATTGGAGAAATCACTACAGAAGATCTATTAAATAAAATCTTCTCAAGCTTTTGTATAGGAAAATAATTATTTAGATCTCCCTCCCAATGTTCCTTTAGTAGCATTTAAAGTTTTATTTTCTCTGATTTCTTTTTGACTCTCTTTATGGAGTTGAATTCTTGTCTTGTTTCGTGCCCTTTCTCTTACCCATTCTCCAGTCTCACCTTTTATACCCTCTTTTGTTTCTCTCATCTCTTTAACTTGAGAACTCACTTCTCTACCAATTCCTGCCCCG
>JBKBRL010000096.1:0-4276 GCA_046292115.1 Caldimicrobium sp. | reverse complement strand
CCCCTTTCAACCTCATCCATAAATTCTTCTAATTCCCTGGTAAACTCTTCTGAAATAAATTGAGAAAATCTCTCCACTAAATACTGATACACCTCTTTCCCTAAACGGGTAGGCACTAAGCTTCCATTTTTTAATTCATGGATGTAGTGTCTATTAAGTAAGGTTGAGACAATTTCTGCATAAGTTGAGGGTCTTCCTAATCCTCTCTTTTTCATATCTTGAATGAGGCTTCCTTGATTGTATAAAAATACCTTGGGAATTTTATTAATTTCAATCTTTTCGGGTTTTAGGTCCTCTCCTGTATATGTAAATATAAAAGGTTCTTTCCAAATCAAATCATATCCCTTTTCCAAAATAGCTAAATTAAGAGTTTCCTTCCATGTATAGGAAGGCAGGATAAACTCAAAATCTCCCTTAAGGAGAGATATTGGTTTCATTTGCGAAGCCATAAATCTTCTAAAAATCAAGTCATAAAGCCTAAGAGAATCTCTTGGGTTTTTGAATGTAATTAGGCCATGGGCAGTGCGAAGTTTAAGCTCCTTAAGATCCCAAGGATTGGTTGGTCTTATCCCTTCATGGGCTCCTTCTTTAGACCACTCTCTTGGGTAAAAATATTCTTCTCCAAAAGTTTGAGTTATATAAGGTTTAGCCACCTGAAACCTTCCTGTTTCTGAAATCCTTGTAGAATCTGTGCGGTGATATGTAATCAATCCTAATTCAAAAAGCTCCTGTAATAGATTCATGGTATAAGAGGTGGAAAAATGAAAATTGTAATAAGCTTCTTCTAAAATAGTATCTGTGGTGTAAGGCGGGGGAGGGGAGAGGTCCTCCTCGACCCGAGCTTGTTCTTTAATTTTAAGATGGGGAAGCTCTTCATAAATTTTTTTAGCAAGTTCCATATCTTCTATTTCTATAAAGAAATTATATCCTTTTAAAGAAAAGGTAATGCGGTATTTATATTCTTTAGCTAATTCAGCCCTTCTTATAACCCACCCTAAAACAGGAGTTTGAACTCTTCCTGCAGAGAGATTTTTCTTATTAAAAGCTTTCCAGAGCTCCCTTGACAAGGAAAAACCAACCCATCTATCAGCTACTCTTCTTGCAAGTTGTGCTTTCACTTTAGATAGATTAATTGTGCTTTTAGCCTCTAAAGCCTTTTTAAATGCCCTTGGGGTAATCTCATGGAATTCAAGCCGGCTAATATTAGGTTGATAGGGTTTTAGATTAATATATAGATCATAAGCAATTTTTTCACCTTCTGCATCGGGGTCTGAAGCAATAAAAGTCTCTGTGGCACAATAGGCTAAGGTCCTTAAGGATGAGATAATGTCCCATTTATCAAAATAATCCTTTTCTTTCCCCAATTCTTCGTCTACTAATTCATGCCCTAATTTTTTATCAATCTTTATAGTATCAAAGAGTGGATAATAATGTCCATTACTCTTTAGTACTCCAAAAATACCTTCTCTTCTGGATAGATTAAATAGATGGCCTAAAGAGGCACAAATACTAAGTAGTGTATCCTCCATAGGTATTTCATAGAGCAAAAGGTTCTTAAGTCTTCTTTTGGCAGGTTTTCCAAAAAAATTAGCTATAGTTTTTGCCTTATGAGGAGATTCAACAATTACAAGATAGTTTTTAAAATCAATGGTAGTTTTACTAAGGGTTTTTCTCTCTTCTCTCACTTTGTTTATTAGATCAGAAACTTCATCTAAGGATACCTTTTGAAAGGTTACTTCTTCACCTACATAAAATTTGAGCCTTTTCACAAGGCTTTTTAAAGCCTTGGGGTTATCTACTAAAATTAAGGAAAGCCCGGGAAGTAGACCTCTTACTGTGAGCCTTGATACCCTGCCAGAACCTTGTAGATATACTTGGGCATTTCCTACCACTACATAAAATCTTCCCTCCTCATCCCTCTCTAAAAATACCTCTTCGGAAGTTTTAAGTTTTTCCAAGAATTCTGGATCCTCCAGTTTTTTAAGAAGGAATTCCCTTATTTCTAACACTTTTCTGTAGATAACTTCATATTGGATCAAATTTTCTTCTCTTAAGGTTAGATATTTTTTAAGATAATTGATGTACGAGAAAGCTTGAAATCTATCTTCTTCCTCAAAGAGAACAAGAAGTGTTAAGAGAAGATTATGAAGAAATTGAATTGAGAGAGGAAGGTTTAAAATATTTTCAGCATCAGATTTAAATAAAGGAAACCTATGTTTGGGAACTCCAAAGAAGATAGCATAGGATAAGGTTTCAGGAAAGTCAATCCCGCGAAGAAGAGGGTTAGATAAGTGAGCAAGTCCTATGGCTAAATCTATTTCTCCTTTTTTTAAAGTCTCAAGAAGTTCTTCTTCTGATAATTCAAGGTAAGACACTACTTTAAGACCTTTTTCTTTTAAAAAGCTTGATACTATTTCGACTTTTTCTTTCCCATAGCTCTCTTCTATAAATAGAAGGCCACCTTTACCCAAAATTTTAACTAAATCATAAGCCTTTTCTAAAAGAGTGGCAAAATCCGCTGGTATGACTTCATAATAAAGATCTTCTACCTTTCTCAAAGTGGAAACAAAGCGAGTTACTTCAAAGCCCAATAAATTTTGAAAAAGAATAGCACGGCTTGTTTTAGGTTTAAGTGTAGCAGATGATACAATTAGTTTTTTCCATCTTTCCCTATGATTTTCTTTAATTTTGGCAAGCTCATAAAAATCATCTTCATTTTTATCTCTTTTCAAAGCAAGTGCAATTTCTTCTTCTGTAAAACCTAATATATAAAAAAGGCGTTCTACATTTTTTCCACTTTTTAAAAAGGAATCCACATCATCTACAAAAATCAAAGAAAAATTAAGATCCTTTAAAAGGTTATAATTTTTATGGAAAAAGGCTTGGGTACAAATAAAAACATCAAAGGAGCCCTTTTCTAAAAGGTCCTTTTCCCTTGCAGAGCCGGTATAGGATAAAAGGACCTTATTTTTTATTTTTTTATCTGTGGTATTGGCTTGTATTTCACTTATTCTTTCAAATAAGTGTTTTACTAAAATTTTTGTGGGAACAAGAATAAGTGATTTTCCTTGCTCTAAGAGACAGGCAAGAAGCCCGAAAGTGGTTTTTCCAGTTCCTGTAGGAGCAACTATTGCAAAGGATTCACCTAAGAAAAAGCGTTTAGCCCAGCTTAACTGAAGTGAAGAGGGCGAAACTTCAAATATTTCCTGAAAAATCTTTATAAAAGTTTTTAATTTTTTCTCCACTTCCAAGAAAGACTTTAAGTCCTTTAGCTTTCCTTTTTGTTGAAGTTGCTTCCCAATTATCTCTAAGTTTACCTTTTCTTTTAAAAGAGAAGGATCTTCTAAACAGGATTCACAGGGCAAGCCTTTTGCCAATCTTTCATCAGATATAATCCCACCACAATTTGGGCATCCACGAGCTATGTAAAATAACATCAAAACCTCCTGAAATTACTTTTAAACTTGTTTACAAAATATTTACAAAATAATAGAAAAAAATTTTGAAATTCCAAGTGCAAAATTAATGAATTTTCCATATTCCATCAAGTGGAAAAGTTATTTTTGCTGCTTTTGTTTTCAGGTAAAAATCTTTATATAGTTGGCATATGTTGTATTACTAAGAAAGGATCGAAGTTGAAAAATCTTCATATAAATTTATTTTATTTTCTTTACGATTCAAAGATAAAAAAACTTTTGAAAAATTTTTTAAATTTAAATCTTGACAAAAAATTTAAGTAGGATATAATATTTAAAGAAATAAATAAAAAAATAAGGAGGTGGTGGTATGAAGAAAAAAGTATTGTTAGCTTTAACTGGTGCTTTGTTGTTAACAAGTAGTTCAGCTTTTGCAGTTTGTCAAGGTGAAGAGTGTAAAATAGTTCAGAAAGTTGCCGAAAGATATTTGAGTGGGCTTCCTGATCACGCCCATCATATTACTGCAGATGAGGTATACAAGAGAATTCAATCTGGAGACAAGAATTTTGTAATAGTAGATGTAAGAATGCCGAAGGCTGAAAAGTATGACAAGGGACATCTTCCTGGCGCTATATACATTGGATGGAGAGAAATTGCTAAACCTGAGAACCTTGCAAAACTCCCAAAAGATAAGGACATTATCATTTATTGTGACACTGGTCATGAACAGATGAGAGTTGCTTCAATTCTTAGAATGCTTGGTTATAATGTTTATACAATGAGATTTGGAATGATGTCTTGGAAAGTTCTTCCTCCAACATCTAGAGCTCTTGATGCAATTTCAGGCTCTATTAAAAATA
>JBKBRL010000095.1:0-4315 GCA_046292115.1 Caldimicrobium sp. | reverse complement strand
AAAAAATTCATGGATAGTTAAAGAAAAAAGAAGCACCGGAGTTATTAAGATCAAAGTTAAAGGATTAAACATCTTTATCTCTAAGTTTGTTTCATTTGTTTAATACCTAAGCTGAGAAATAAGTTCAATATTTTTTAAAATAGTTAAAGCCATTTGAATTTGCAAATCCTTTTCAATAGGAGGGAAAAATCTGGAGGTTTGGTTGCCTATTTCCTCATCTTTATCACTTTTTCCATTTTTGGTTACAATTTCTCTTTGAGGTATTTCAATATCAGGTTTTATACCTGTTTTATTAATACTATAGCCAAGAGGTGTATAATACAAGGCTGTAGTCAGTCTTACTGCATAATTATCTTCTATAGGAATAACAGTTTGAACCGATCCTTTACCAAAGCTCTTTTCTCCAAGTACAAGAGCTCTTTTATTGTCTTTTAAAGCTCCTGTTACAATCTCAGCAGCAGATGCTGTCCCATGGTTAATAAGAATTACTATAGGATATTTATGCTTTCTATCCTTGGGATTAGGCTCTGCTTTAAACTCCATTTGATTGGACTTAGTCCTTCCCTTTATGGAAACAATCGTTCCATTTTCTAAAAATTCATCACTTACCTCTACAGCAGAAGAAAGCAACCCACCTGGATTATTCCTAAGATCTAAAATTAATCCTTTTAAAGATCCATTTTTTTCTAAATCTTTTAAAGCCTGGACCAGTTCTTGATGAGTTTTTTCTTGAAACTGAGAAATCCTTACATAGCCGTATCCAGGTTCTATAAGTTTTGCTTTGACACTTTTTATAGGTATAACATCTCTTACTAAAGTGACCTCAATAATATCTTTCTCATTTCTCAAAATTGTTAATTTGACAGATGTTCCTTTAGGGCCTCTTAAAAGTTTTACAGCTTCATTTACTTTCATGCCTTTTGTTGATTTATCATCAATCTTTAGAATTTTATCCCCTGGTTTTAAACCTGCTTTCCAAGCTGGTGTGTCCTCAATAGGTGCAACTACAGTTAAAATATCATCCTTTATAGTAATCTCTATTCCAATACCAGTAAAGGAACCCTTAGTTTCAATCTCTAATTCTTTGAATTCCTCAGGTTTCATAAGAGAGGAATGGGGGTCAAGAGAGGATAGCATACCATCAATGGCACCTATTATTAAATCTTTAGGATTGACCTCTGTTACATAATTATCTTCTATTAACCTAAATACTTGGGAAAAAAGCTTTAGGGCTTTAAAGGTTTCATCTTTATTATCCTTGGAAAAGGCTTGCGAAATTAAGAGAATGGAAAAAATACTTAAAAAAATGAATAAAATACTTTTTGTATACTTTCTCATCTCCCCCACCTTAATAAAATTAAACCTTTTAATAATGTTAAACCTATAGCTTGATTCAAATATTAGTTAAACACTAGAATTTAAAAATTCAAGAGATATAAAAATTTTCATTTTAATATGAGAAAGGCGCATCAATTTGGAATAGTATTGAAAAGGGGAAAGATATATGATATAATGAGATTAAGGTTAAAGGCGAGGTGGAATTATGAAAATCTTTGAGGATATTTGGGGTATGAAAAAAGTATATGTGGAAAAAATTCTCTTTGCTTTTTCATTTGCCTTACTTTTGGGATTATTATCGCAGATTAGGATACCCTTACCCTTTACACCTGTTCCATTAACTTTACAGACCTTAGGAGTTCTTATTATAGGTTATTATTTAGGGTCAAAACTTGGAGCTCTAACTATAATGTTATATCTTCTATTAGGTGCCTCAGGAATACCCTTTTTCTCGGGAGTAAAAGGGGGGTTATTAGTGCTTAGTGGACCAACAGGAGGATATCTTTTTGGGTTTATAGCAGGAGCTTATTTGGTAGGAAAAGCTAAAGAACTTGGATATCTCACAAAGCTAAGAAATGTTTTCTTCATTGGCTTGTCAGCTCATTTTTTAATCTATTTCTTTGGAACTCTTTGGTTTATTTCTGGTTTTCATCTAATGGGTTGGAGAGAAACATTAAAAGAGATATTAACTTTGACAGTGTTCCCTTTTATTATTCCCGATCTTTTTAAAACCTTGCTTTTCGTAGGCTTTGTTGCAAGTGATAACAAGCTACGTGGAGCTATTAAAAAATGAAGGTGTTAGTGTTAGGTGGTGGAGGAAGAGAACATGCCCTTTGTTATCTTCTTTCACAAAGTTCTTTATTAACTAAATTATATTGTCTCCCAGGAAATGGAGGAATTTCTGAAATAGCTGAAATCCCTCAAGGGATATCCTTGAATGATTTTGAGGCTATTAAACATTTTTGTATAAAAGAAAAAATAGATTTAGTGATCCCTGGACCAGAGGAGCCCTTGGTTAAAGGAATTAGAGATTATTTAGAGAAAGAGGGGATAAAGGTCTTTGGTCCAAGAGCTTTTGAAGCACAAATAGAAGGAAGTAAAGCTTTTGCAAAAAAGATAATGGAAAAAACAGGTATTCCTACCGCTTCCTATAAAGTTTTTGATAAGTATGAAGAGGCTATAAATTATATACATGAAAAAGGGGCCCCCATAGTAATTAAAGCTGATGGATTATGTGCTGGAAAAGGGGTTATCGTATGCGAGAGTGTGGGCGAGGCAGAGGAAGCTCTAAAAAATATTTTAGTTAATAGGTGTTTTGGGGAAGCTGGTGCCAAAGTAGTTATAGAAGAAAAGCTTGAAGGAGAAGAAGCATCTTATATTGTCATTACAGATGGAGAGACCTTTAAAGCTTTACCTACATCCCAAGATCATAAAAGGTTATTAGATAATGATCAAGGGCCTAATACAGGTGGAATGGGGGCTTATTCCCCAGCACCTTTAATCACTGAGGAAATTAGAAAAAAGATAGAAGAAAAAATTATTGATCCTATTTTAAAACATTTTAGAGCTGCAGGACATCCTTATTCAGGTTTTCTCTATGCTGGGTTGATGATTCAAAATGGAGAGCCCTATGTCCTTGAATTTAATTGTAGACTGGGGGATCCTGAGGCACAGGCAATTCTTGTTAGGTTAGAGGGTGATTTTTTAGAGTTAATTCTTCATACTATAGAAGGGAAATTACCCTCTTATCACCTCAAAGAAAAAGATAAAGCAGCAACTTGTGTAGTAATGGCAAGTAAAGGCTATCCAGGGCCCTATGAAAAGGGAAAAGAAATTATAGGTTTGGAGGAAGTGCAAAAATTGAAAGATGTCATAGTTTTTCATGCAGGGACAAAAAAGGAAGAGGGGAAATTTTTTACCAACGGGGGTAGGGTTTTAGGGGTTACTGCCCTTGGCAAAGATTTAAAAGAATCTATTAAGAGAGCTTATGAAGCTATTAAGTTTATTAATTTCGAAGGAGCCCATTATAGGAAAGACATTGGTCAAAAAGCAATAAAATATCTTTAAGACTCTTCTAAGTATTTTTTAAAACCAAGCACTTTAAGTCTTTCACCTTTTCTTTCAACTTCTTTCTTTAAGTTTTCTCTATAATTCTTCAGCTTTTCTCTTAATTCAGGATATTTTAAGGCTAAAATTTGTACTGCAAGAAGTGCTGCGTTTTTAGCATTATTAATAGCAACAGTGGCTACAGGTATACCTGCTGGCATTTGTACAATAGATAAAAGAGAATCTATCCCTTTTAATGCCTTTGACATAATAGGAACTCCAATTACAGGAAGGGTAGTGATAGAGGCTGTCATACCAGGAAGATGGGCACTTCCTCCCGCTCCAGAGATAATAACTTCAATTCCCCTCTCCTCTGCAGTTTTTGCATACTCGTACATCCTTTGAGGTGTGCGATGGGCAGAGACAATAGTTATTTCATAGGGAACACCAAAATTTTCTAATACTTCTGCTGCTTCTTTCATAACAGGTAAATCTGAATCACTTCCCATAATAATGCCTACTTTCATTTTTTAATCACCCCTTTAACTTTTAGTATTTTTTTTAGAGCTTGTGCTTTCTGTAAAGCTTCTTTAAGAGTTTCTCCAAGCACTGTTACATGTCCCATTTTTCTCAAAGGAAAGGTTTCTTTTTTACCATAGATATGCACCGAGACTCCGGGTGTTTTTAAAGCTATTTCAATCCCCTCATATATTGGTTTCCCGAAATAGCTATCTTCACCCAGTAAGTTAAACATAACCGCTGGTGATAAGAGTTTACTTGAACCCAGAGGAAGACCTGTGATTACTCTTATATGTTGTTCAAATTGACTTGTATAACATGCCTCTATAGTGTGATGTCCTGAGTTGTGAGGACGAGGAGCCACTTCATTTACATAAAGTTTTCCCTCCCTTGACAAAAACAAGTCTACAGC